>NZ_ANBC01000484.1:5071-19248 GCF_000341125.1 Nocardiopsis lucentensis DSM 44048
CCGGGGATGGTCATGAGGTCGGTGCTGGCCATCGGGTTGGCCACGTCGACGTCGGTGACGATCATGTACGGGAGCAGCAGCGGGGGCGGGAAGTCCGGGGTGAAGGTGAGCGGGATGCCCAGGATGTGCACGTGCATGCGGGTGACGTGCATCTCCACGCTGCCCTCCATGGTCAGGGTGGGCAGTCCGAGGCTCATCCGGGTCCCGGCGTCCTCGAACCACAGTTCGGCGCCGCGCAGGTCCGCCCGGCTCATGGAGAGCCGGAGGTAACGGCGGGGACCGTCCGCGGTGGGGCACTCCACGACACCGTCGTACCTGGCCCCGCTCATCGTGAGGCGGTCCGCGTTCAGACCGCCGGTGCTGGTCGCGCCGGAGAAACAGTCGTAGGTCTCGTCGACCACGGCGTCCGGAAGGTCGCCCTCCTCCTCCGCGGCCTGGCAGGCGCGGACGGCCGACAGGAGTTCCTCCTCGGTCTCGGCCGCTCCGGTCGTACCGGTCACGATCGGGCAGTCGGACGGGTCGGCGTCCTCCTCGCTTTCCGTCTCCTCGTCCTCGGCGCCGTCCTCCGCCCCGGGATCGGCCGGGTCACCGCCGTCACCGGGCCCCTCCGGGGGGTCGTCGGGGTCGCCGTCAGTGGGTTCGGCCGTCGGGTCGGCGGAGGGATCCCCTGAGGGGGTGTCGGAGGGGCCGTCCGTGGGAGAGGTCCCGTCGGAGGGGGCATCGGAGGGTTGCTCCTCCTCGTCCCCCGGCGGGAAGAACCAGTCCCAGGGCCAGTCGGTGGGCGCCTGGGCGGCCGTGACCGTCAGGGCGAACGCGAGCGGCAGCGCGAGGGCGGCGAGGGGACGGGTTCCGCCTGAGGCGACGGTCCCGTCGGCGCCGCCCTCCCCACCGTCGTCCTCCTCCGCGTCACCGTCCCCGGTCACCGTGTCGGCGCCGCGGAGAGGCCGCGTGCGGCGGCGACCACGTGGTCGCCGCCGCACGCGTGGTGCCCACGCGAAGACGAGCGAGGCGCCGACGATGCCGAGCAGCATCCCGATGACGAACCCACCGAAGTTGGACGTCACGAAGGACACGAGCGCCAACAGGAGCCCGACCAGCCCGAAGAAGGTGTGCTGCACCGGCTGGAGCCAGCTGAGCACCCCGATCGCGATCAGCAGGACACCGATGAGGGTGCCCGACACACCGGCGATACCGGCGTAGATGATCAGGTCGATCGGCAGGATCAGGCTCTGCGCGGCGGGTGCGACCAAGAGCTCCACACCCGCGGCGACGAGCAGCAGGCCGCCCCAGAACGGTCGGGTGCGCCGCCAGGAGCGGAACCGTCCCCAGACCGCGCTGAGCGCGTCGAGTGCGTGGGCCATGGGATCAGAAGCACTCGTGGTTGCCTGGGAGGACCGCCAGGTTGAGGCCGCTCAACCGCAGGGAGCCGGAGGTGACGGCCCAGGTGGTCAGCTCCACGTCCGCCACTCGGATCTCGTCCGCCTGGAGGCCGAACCCGCCCGCCGGTCCCTGACCGCCCTCGGCCTTGTCCAGCGTGCTGGCATCGCGGCCGATCTCGATCTGGTCGAACTCGGCGTCGCCGCGCAGCTGTTCGAGGTCGAGCACCAGGTCGGTGCCGTGGACCGGGTCCGCCTCACCGGCGGTGATCACCAGGGTGGCCTCGCCGATGCCCAGGTCCCACAGGGAGGACATGCACAGGTTGTCCAGGTCGGCGGTGTTGACCGTGGACAGTCCGACGGCGCGGCCGGAGCCGTCGACGGACTCGGCGACGTCGCCGTACTGGGTGAAGCCCTGCCCGGTGAGCTGGTCAGCGGACATCTTGAAACTGTCACCGGAGACGGCGAACGAGGCGGCCAGGAGCCCCTGTGTCGTCATCCCGCCGAGGACGGCGGCGGCGGCCAGGCCGGGCACGGCGATGAGGGTGAACCTCCGCCACCGCGTACCTCCGCCGCCTTCGTGCTGCTCAGGCGCGTCCTGAGGCGCCTGGGGCGCCTCGTCGGAAGGCTTGGGCATCTGCAACCTCCAGGGTTTCGCCGCTCGGGAGCGGCGAGGGGGAACGTGTGTTGCGCCGACGCGCGCCTCGCGTGTTACATGGAACACACCCTACTCGGCGGTAGTGACGAACGTTACAATAGAAAATGTCACATTTCCAGATGGCGTATTCGATGTTGCAGACTCGTATCCGGCGCACTACGGGACCGCGACACTTGAACCGAGAGAGGCCCCGTGTCCCCAGAGCGCAACGCACAACCGCCCGTCCGCTCCCCCGAACACACCGCGGACCAGTACGACTACGACGTCATCGTGGTCGGCTCCGGCTTCGGAGGATCGGTGAGCGCACTCCGCCTCACCGAGAAGGGGTACCGCGTCGGCGTCCTGGAGGCCGGACGCCGGTTCACCCCGCGAACACTGCCGTCGTCCTCCTGGGACGTGCGCAACTTCCTCTGGGCCCCGCGGCTGGGCATGTACGGCATCCAGCGCATCCACCTGCTGCGCGACGTCATGATCCTCGCCGGAGCCGGCGTCGGCGGCGGTTCGCTCAACTACGCGAACACGCTCTACCACCCGATGGACGCGTTCTTCGAGGATCCGCAGTGGCGGCACGTCACCGACTGGAAGTCGGAGCTCGCTCCCTTCTACGACCAGGCCCGGCGCATGCTCGGCGTCCGCACCAACCCCACCGTCACCCCCTCCGACGTCCATCTGAAGGCGGTCGCCGAGGAGATGGGCGTGGGCCACACCTTCCGCCTGACCCCCGTCGGAGTGTGCTTCGGCGACGGTGCCGACGGCGACGGCGGCAAGGCCGCGCCCGGCGAGTCCGTCGGCGACCCCTACTTCGGCGGAGCGGGACCCGAGCGTCGGGCGTGCACGGAGTGCGGCGAGTGCATGACCGGTTGCCGGCACGGCGCGAAGAACACGCTCACCGAGAACTACCTGTACTTCGCCGAACGGGCGGGCGCCGAGATCCACCCGCTGACCACCGTCGAGCGCCTGCGGGAACTGCCCGACGGCGGTTTCGCCGTCGACACGGTCCGCACCGACGCGCCGCGCCGCAGGGAGAACGCCCGTACGTTCACCGCCGGGCAGGTCGTGGTGGCCGCCGGGACGTACAACACGCAGACCCTCCTGCACCGGATGCGCGACGCCGGACTGCTGCCCCGCCTGTCCGCCAGGCTCGGAACACTGACCCGCACCAACTCCGAGGCGCTCGTGGGCGCGATGAGCCGCCACGTGCCGCCGCCCGAGGACCTGACCCAGGGGGTGGCGATCACCTCCTCCATCCACCCCAACGAGAACACCCACATCGAACCGGTCCGCTACGGCAAGGGCTCCAACGCGATGGGCCTGCTCACCACGATCCAGGTGCCGGGCGGCGGGAGGGTGCCGCGCTGGCTGCGCTTCCTGGGCCGGGCCGCGCGCCAACCCCACGTCTTCGCGCGCAGCCTCTCCAACCGGCGCTGGTCGGAGCGGATCATCATCGGCCTGGTCATGCAGTCCCTGGACAACTCGCTGACGACCTCGGTCAAACGCGGTCTGTTCGGCGGCCGCAAGAAGCTGACCTCGCGTCAGGGCCACGGGGAGCCGAACCCGACCTGGATCCCGGAGGGCCAGGAGGCCGCCACCCGGCTCGCCGAGCGGATCGACGGCTACCCCGGCGGCACCATCGGCGACGTGGCCAACATCCCGATGACCGCGCACTTCCTGGGCGGGTGCCCGATCGGGGACAGCCCGGACAACGGTGTGATCGACCCCTACCACCGGTTGTACGGGCACCCCGGCATCCATGTCGTGGACGGCGCCGCGGTCACCGCCAACCTCGGGGTGAACCCGTCGCTGACCATCACCGCCCAGGCCGAGCGCGCCATGTCGCTGTGGCCGAACAAGGGCGAGGAGGACTCCCGACCCGGGCAGGGAGAGCCTTACCAGCGGCTGCGGCCGGTCTTCCCGCACGCGCCCGCGGTCCCGGCCGGCGCCTTCGCGGAGCTGCGCTACACCACCCCGCTCCCGCTGTCGGTGGTGAACGGAGGCGACGAGACCCCGTCCGACCGGAGGGCGCCCCGGGAGAGCGCCGACGCCGAGGGGGACGGCGCCTGAGCGACCGACGGGAGGGCGGTGCCGCGGTCCGCGCTCAGGCGGGTCCCGCGGGACCGTCCTCCTTGGGGTGGGTGCTCGGCTCGCCGCGCAGGTGTTCCATCGCCAGGGCGAAGTGCTCGCCCATCACGTCGTTCATCTTCTCCGCCATCTCCTGGGCCAGGACCGCGTCCACGGCCTGCTGGGCGAGCGGGCGCAGCCGGCGGATCAGCTCGGCGATCTCCGCGACCTCCTCGCTTCCGGTCTGTATCACCGTCAGCGGCGCGTACTCGGCGAGTATGTGCTCGGCGACCAGGCGGACCATGTGCTCGGCCACGTCGCCGACCTTGGCGCGCAGGTTCTCCGCTATGTCGAGGACCGAGTCCACGCTCATCCCCATCCGGACCAGTTCGGCGCCGGCGTGCAGCAGACGCGGGCTCGAGGCCCGAAAGCGCAGGCCATCGCGCTCGATCACCCCCAGGTCGACGGCCCGCTTTATCGTTCTGGGCGTCACGCCCTTGCCGAAGAGGTCGCGCAGCTCCCCCACGGTGATGTAGTCGGCGATCTCGTCGCTCCAGGCGTCCCCGACGGCCGATTCGAAGCCGAGGATGTCGGAGAGGTTCCCGCCGCGCTCCCAGACCGCGAACATCTCTCCGATGTTGGCGAACGTGTACCCGCGCCGCAGCAGCTGGCCGATCAGCCGCAGGCGTGCCAGGTGCGCCTCGGAGTAGATACCCACGCGCCCCTGCTTGCGGGGCGGGGCGAGCAGCCCCCGGTCCTGGTAGACCCGGACGTTGCGCACCGTCGTGTCAGCGAGTCGGGCGAGTTCGTCAATGCGGTATTCGGCCATGGGTCAAGCGTAGAGACCGCCGCCCGCGCTGTCGGCCGGTTGCCGAGGTGATCGGAGCACGACAGGGCCGACGAGGCGGGGCGTTCCCGCGCCAACCGGCCCCGTTCGCCCCCGCGGCCTCCCCACCCCCCTGAAGCTACTCGCAAGTAAATTTCCCGCCTCACCCCATTGCATTGTGACAATGCTCGTTGTAACGTTCCGGCAATGACTGTGGAGGAGATCACATGACGACCCCCCTGCCGCGCCACCTGCGACGGCTCCCCGGCCAGAACGCCATCGTCACCGGTGCCTCCGGAGCGTTCGGCTGCGCCACCGTGGCCGTCCTCCGTCACCTCGGGGTGAACGTCGTCGGCCTCGACCGCAAGCCCGCCCCCGGCGTCATCGGCTGCGACATCACCGACGACGAGCAGGTCCGCTCCTCGGTCGCCGAGGCCGTCGAACAGCTCGGCGGACGGCTCGACCTGCTGATCCACTACGCGGGTGTCGGTCCGGCGGTCGACATCGGCCGGGAGCCCGACGTCCACGTGCACCAGGCGCTGGAGGTCAACCTGCTCGGCGCCTGGCGGGTCACCTCCGCCGCGATGCCCGCGCTGGCGGAGAGCAGGGGACGGGTCGTCCTCACCTCGTCCCTGCTGGCCAACCTCCAGCTGCCCTTCGCCGGGGCCTACACGGTCTCCAAGCGGGCCCTGGCCGCCTACGCCGACTGCCTCCGCGCGGAGTACGGCACCCACGTCGGGGTCACCACCGTCTACCCCGGCTACGTCGACACACCCATCCACGACAGTTCCCGGGCCACCGGTGTCGCGCTGGACGGCCTCGTCCCGGCCGAACGGGAACGGGACACCGTCATGTCGGTGATCCGGGCCGCCGGAGCCAAGAGGGCCCCACGAGACGTGGCCTCCACCGGCCTCGGCACGGTCGCACTGCACCTGACCCGGCACTTCCCCGGCACGACCGAACAGATCGTGTCGCTCCAATTGGGCCTGCTCCTCGCAGACGGCGCCTTCGGCGACGCGGAGATCGCCCAGGGACTCCACGCCCGTCACGGCGGCGCCAGCCCCCGGCCGAACGTGTCCTGAGGAGGGACGAGATGACCACACAGACGCCCACCAAGCCCAAGCTCACCGACCGCGAGGACATCGCCAAGCGCCTGCTGCGCGGTTCGGCCAAGGCCTCGTTCGACCCGCTCGTCGAGATCGACTGGGACGCCCCCGTCGACCCCGACATGTGGGCCATCCGCCCCGAACGCATCTCCATCTACGGCACGCACCTGTGGGACCGGCTGAGCGAGGAGAAGCGCAAGGAGCTCAGCCGCCTGGAGATCGCCTCCGTCGCCACCATCGGCATCTGGTTCGAGACCATCCTCATGCAGATGCTGGTGCGGCACGCCTACCACAACGACCCGACCACCAACCACGTCCAGTACGCCTACACCGAGATCGCCGACGAGTGCCGCCACACCGTCATGTTCGCCAAGATGGTCGGCAAACTCGGCTGGCACACCCACCGGCTCGACCCGGTCGCCTACCACCTCGGGAGGGTGTTCAAGGCGATCGCGCACGGACCGCTGATCTTCGCGGGCGCGCTGTTCGTCGAGGAGGTCCTCGACCAGCTCCAGCGTGAGGCCGTGCCGGACGAGCAGGTCCTGCCCCTGGTGCGTGCCGTCTCCCGGATCCACGTGGTGGAGGAGGCGCGGCACATGCGCTACGCCCGCGAGGAGTTCGCCCGCGACTGGGCCGAGCGCGGCCCCGTCAACAGGGCCTACAGCCGTCTCATCCTCGGCCTGGTGACCTACTACTCCGCCACGCGGCTGATCAACCCGAAGGTCTACGAGCAGGTCGGGCTGGACCCCAAGGAGGCCTACCGGGTCGCCAGGACCAACCCGCACTGGATCGACACCAAGACCTGGGCGGCCCGCAAGGTCGTCGGAACCCTGACCACCGCCGGAGCCATCTCCGGCCTCGGAAGGCACTTCTGGAGGAAGGCCGGACTGCTCGGTCGCTGACCGGGCCCACGAACGCCGGGGGCGGAGGGCGAAACGCGCCACGTCCTGCGTCCCCGGCTCCCACCTCCCGGGGGCGAACGCGCCGCGCCCCCGGGAGCCCTACGCCCCCGACCCGACCGCGGAGCCGATCCGGTTCGCACGAAGGGACCTGAACATGGCCGAAGAACCACCGCACTTCCGGGTGGCCGTCATCGGGACCGGCTTCGCCGGGATCGGCATGGCCGTCCGCCTCAGGCAGGCGGGCCTGACCGACTTCGTGGTCCTGGAGCGCGCCGCCGACGTCGGCGGCACGTGGCGGGACAACTCCTACCCGGGCGCCGCCTGCGACGTCCCCTCGCACCTGTACTCCTTCTCCTTCGCCCCCAACCCCGGGTGGAGCCGTTCGTTCTCCCCGCAGCCGGAGATCTGGGAGTACCTGAAGCGGGTCGCGGGCGAGTACGGCGTCGACCGCCACGTCCGCTACGGGCACGACGTCGAAGCCGCACGCTGGGAGCCGCGCCGCAACCGGTGGCGGATCGAGACGACCGGCGGCACCGTGACCGCCCAGTTCCTGGTCAGCGGCGCCGGACCGCTCGCCGACCCGTCCTTCCCGGACATCAAGGGACTGGACACCTTCGAGGGGACCCTCTTCCACTCGGCGAACTGGGACCACGACCACGACCTGACCGGACGCCGGGTGGCGGTCATCGGGACCGGAGCGTCGGCGATCCAGTTCGTGCCCAGGATCCAGCCGAGGGTCGGTGCGCTCTCCCTCTTCCAGCGCACCGCGCCGTGGGTGATGTTCCGCCACGATCGCGACATCACCCGGTTGGAGAGCTGGCTGTACCGCAACCTCCCCCTCACCCAGCAGATCGCGCGCAAGGGCATCTACTGGGGCCGGGAGAACTACGTGTTCGGCTTCGCCAAGAACCCCCGGCTGCTCGGAGTGGTGGAACGGCTCGGCCGGGCCAACATCAACCGCTCCGTCAAGGACCCGGAACTGCGCGCCAAGCTCACCCCGGACTTTCGGGCGGGGTGCAAGCGCATCCTCATGTCCAACGACTACTATCCCGCGTTGGCCCGGCCCAACGTGGACGTCGTGACCGATGGGATCGTCGAGGTCCGGCCGAACGCGATCGTCACCCGCGACGCGTCCGGCCGCGAGACCGAGCACGAGGTCGACACGATCATCCTCGGCACCGGGTTCCACGTCACCGACCCCCCGATCGCGCATCGGATGTTCGACTCCGACGGGGTGTCCCTGGCCGAGCACTGGGGAACCACCGCCCAGGCGTTCCGCGGCACCACCGTCGCCGGGTTCCCCAACGCCTTCGTCCTCGCCGGACCGAACACCGGGCTCGGGCACACCTCCCAGGTGTTCATGATCGAGGCCCAGATCCGGTACACGATGCAAGCGCTCAAGTACGTGTGCCGCAACCGGATCGATCGTATGGATGTGCGCCCCGAGGCCCAGCGCGCCTACAACGACATGGTCGCCAAGTCGATGGAGGGCACCGTGTGGGTGTCCGGTGGCTGTGACAGTTGGTACCTGAACGAGGAGGGCCGCAACACCACGCTGTGGCCGACCTTCACCTGGAGCTACGCGCTGCGGACCCGGTGGTTCGACCCCCACAACTACGACCTGCGGCTCAACCGCGCGGCGGTGGCGCGATGAGCGGGTTCGACGACGGGGAAGAGGAGTACCGGGGGCCGGTGACCGTCACCCTGCCCGACGGGGAGATCGAGGTCGACGCCCACCTGGCGGGCCACTTCTCCCCGCTGACCGGCGACTACCGATGGAAGGGACGGCTGTCCGCCCACCCCGGGGTGACCGCCGCCTTCGAGAGCGGGGTGCGCACCGTCCGGGTCCGGACCCCGGACGGGCACGAGGGCACCGGCGACTTGGACGAGCCCAATCTCTGGGGCGGACATCCGATCAGCGGTGCGGGCCCCCCGCCGTTCAGCGTCCCGGACGTGACCATCGACGACTGATCGTGCGCCCTCCCCCGCCCCCGACCCCCGACCGAGAGGTGCCCCCGATGGCGACCCGACACCTGGGCCAGGCCCGGGAACTCACCGTGCGCTCCGCCGACCACACCCGACTGCACGTCGAGGTGCGCGGACCCGAGGACGGCCCGACCGTGGTCCTGGCCCACTGCTGGGCCACGTCGCTGGCGTCCTGGGGTCCGGTGGTGCGCGCACTGGACCCCGGGCTCCGCGTGGTGCTGTACGACCAGCGCGGCCACGGACGCAGTCAGACCCCGATCACGAAGGCCGGATACGGCACGGACCAGCTCGCCGACGACCTGTGCGCCGTGTTGGAGGCCACCGTCCCCGAGGGCCGCAAGGCCGTGGTGGCCGGGCACAGCATCGGCGGCATGACCGTCATGGCGGCCGGACCGCGCGCGGTGTTCGCGGACCGGGCCGCCGCCGTCCTGCTCACCAACACCGGGTACACACAGCTGGTCAAGCGCTCCACCGCGTTCCCCCTACCCGGGCTGCTCGGCGACCTGGGCGCCCAGGCGTTCCTGCGCACGACGCTGCCCATGGGTCCGACCAGCCCGGTCACGTCGGCCGCGTTGGCCTACCTGGTCCTCGGGAGGAACGCGGACCGCCGTGCCAGGCGGTTGACCGCACGGATGGTACACGCGTGCGAACCCGTGGCGCGCGGCCGTTGGGGCCGGGTGCTCGCGACCTTGGAGTTGGAGGAGTCGGCCCGCGCGATCACCGCGCCGACCGTCGTCGTGGCGGGGGCGGAGGACAAGTTCACGCCGCCGTGGCACGCGCACCACACGGTCGACGCCGTCCCGGGCGCCGACGGCCCCGTCGTCGAACTCCCGGGAGTCGGGCACATGGGGCCGTTGGAAGCACCCGAGGCGCTGGCCGAACTGCTGGAGAAACTGACCGCCGACCACGTGGGGGCGGACCCGGTTCGGGACTGAGGCGGATCCGGAACCGGCGGACACCTGAGCCGGGTTCCGCACCGGCGGCCCGGGAGGTGCGCGAGGCGTCTTCCGGGACCGCCGCCCGACCCGCTATCTCTCGAGGAAGGCCAGCAGTGCCTCGTTGACCTCCTCGGCGTGGGTCCAGAGCAGGCCGTGCGGAGCCCCTTCGATCTCGACGTAGTCGGCTGAGGGCAGGAGCGCGGCGAACGGGCGGCCGGTCGCGTCGATCGGCAGGATGTCGTCCGCCGTGCCATGCAGGATCAGCGCGGGGACGTCCACCTTGGGGATGTCGTCGCGGAAATCGGTGAACCACGTCAGGGGGGCCGCGGCGGCGGCGACCGCCCCCGAGCCCGCCGCGACGTTCCAGCTGCCGCGGACCGCCTCCTCACTGATCCTGGTGCCGAGGTTCTCATCGAGGTTGTAGAAGCTCTGGAAGAAGTCGGTGAAGTAGGCGTACCGGTCGGCCTTGACGATCGAGACGATGCCCTCGAAGAAGTCCCGCGGAGCGGCGCCGCCGGGGTTGTCCTCGGTCTTGAGCAGGAACGGTTCCAGAGAGGCCAGGAAGGCGACCTTGGCCACCCGGTCGGAGCCGTAGGTGCTCAGGTAACGGGCGACCTCGCCGGTCCCCATGGAGAAGCCGACCAGGACCGCGTCGTCGATGTCGAGCGTGTCCAGGACCGTCTTCAGGTCGGCGGCGAAGGTGTCGTAGTCGTAGCCGGTGGAGGGCTGGGAGGACTGGCCGAAGCCTCGGCGGTCGTAGGTGATGACCCGGTATCCGGCGTCCAGCAGGGCGGCGGTCTGCTTCTCCCAGGAGTGGCCGCTGAGCGGGTAGCCGTGGATGAGGACGACCGGCTGTCCGGTGCCCTGGTCCTCGTAGTGGAGCTCGATCGGAGTGCTGTTCTCGGTGCCGGCGGTGATGCGCCCCATGATGGACCCCTTCCACTCCTGAGAACGATCGTTCTCAGGCAGACCGTGAGCGAGAACGGTCGTTCTCGCTTTTTCCGAAGTGTAGAGAACGATCGTTCTCATGACAAGTAGACTGAAGGCATGGACGACGAGGAGTACCGCCAACGCATCATCGACGCGGCCGACAGGCTCTACTACGCCCGAGGTTTCTCAGCGGTGGGCATGGACCAACTCAGAGACGCGGCCGGGGTGTCCCTGCGCCGCCTCTACCGGCTCTTCCCCTCCAAGGACGACATCGTCATGGCGGTCCTGCGCGACCGGCGCCGCGCGTGGGCCCGGGGTCTGGGGGAACACGTGGACGCCGCGCCCACGGCCCGGGAGAAGCTGCTCGCGGTCTACGACTTCCTCTCCGACTGGTTCTGCGAGGAGGACTTCCGGGGGTGCGGGTTCATCAACGCCTTCGCCGAACTGGGGGCGGTCAACTCCGATGTCGCCGACATCGCGCGCGAGCACAAGACCTCCTTCCAGGACTACCTGGCCGAACTCGTGGGGCGGATCGGCGCCGACCCCTCCCTGGCGACCCAGCTCGCGCTCCTGGCCGAGGGCGCGCAGACCACCGCCGCCATCACCGGCGACGCCGGGGTGGCCGACCAGGCACGCGCGGCCGCCCGGATCCTCATCGACGCGGCGCTGGCACGCTCCGACGCGAACGGGCGGACCGCGCGGACCGGCACGACGATCGAGGCGTGAACCCGCGTTGAGGGGGAGCGTCGCGATGGTGGCCCCGCACTCGCCGAGCGGCTCCGCTCAGGCCGGGTCCCTCGTGAGCATCGGCACCACGTGCTCCGACACCTCCGAGTGCACCTGGTGCAGGCGCGTCTGGACAGCCCTGCGCAACTTGGCCAGACACTCGACCAGGGTGATGTCGTCGCCCACCAGACCGCCCTTGGCCACCACCGGCGTCCCGTCCAGCGGTCCTCCGCTGAGGTGTCCGTGCACCGCCAGCGGCACCACCTCACCGCCCACGTCCACCGCGTGCACGTCCAGCTCGTCCAGCAGGCTGGCGGTCAGGTCGCCCCCGGTCAGGTACAGCCCGCTGGGCAGGGCGTGGGCGCCCGTGGTGTCCGCGATGTCGTGGATGACCCCGGCCACCAGGCGCGCGATCCGCCCCGGCAGCTCGGCCCGGTCCTGGACCGGCAACTCCCGTACGCGCTCGGCGGTCGTCACCACGCGCAGCACACACAGCTCGGGGAACCCGGAGGAGGACAGCTGCTCGGCCAGCTCCTCGGCGACCGCCTCGGCGTGGTCCCCATCCGGGTCGCTGAGCGCGACCGCGTCCAGGTCGACGAACCGCACCGCGCCGGTCCGCGCGACCGTGGCGAGCTGACGGCGCGTCAGGCCGGTCGTGCTGCCCGCCACCCCGAGCAGCGGCCCGCGCGAACCCGCCTGTCCGCGCAGCCGCAGCGCGTAGGCCAGCAGTGCCCCCGTGGGCCCCGGGTCGGCCGACACCCACACGACGCCCTCGCTGTGGTGCGCCTCGGCGGCGGCCTCGGCGATGTCGGCCAGGTGCTGCTCGGTGCTCGCGTCACACACCACCACGGGTTCGTCGCCCGCGAGGAGCTCGGCGGTGAGCATCGTCTGCGTGACCTGCCGGACCGGCACGTGCCGCACCGCCAGGTCGGTCTGGGCGGCGAGGATGTCGGACACCACGCTGGTGGTCATCGGAGTGAGGGGGTCCAGGGCGAGGTCGGTGCGCTCCAGCGGTTGACCGTTGAGCAACTGCACCCCGTCCTCCGTGATCCGCCCGGAGCCGGGGAAGGCGGGGGTGAACAGGACCCGCACGCGGGTTCCGGCGGGCACCCGTTCGCGCACGGCGTCGTAGGTGGCCTCCAGTTCGGCCCCGATGTTGCCCCGCAGCGTGCTGTCGGTCCGCTTGACCACCAGGCCCACTGGCCACACCGCCTCGACCACGTCGGTCACCAGGTCGGCGGCGTGTTCGGCGGGCACGTGGCGGCTGTCCAGGTTGGCCACGACCACGTCGTAGTCGCCCTCCACCCGGCTCACGTGCTCGGGTGTCACCGTGGCCACGCGCATCCCGGTACGCGCGAAACGGGCACCGGTGGCGTTGGCTCCGGTGAGGTCGTCCGCCACCACGAGGACCTGGGCCACGGCACTGCTCCTTCGCACGAAACGCTGGGGTAATCTCCCTCCAACATAGGGCCAAAGACCGCCGTGCGGGGCCTCACCTCGGACGCCGACCGTCAGCGGGCGGAGGAGGTGGTGCGGGGCGGGTGGAGGCACGGAGCCACGACGGGAACCAACTCATTGGTTGTCGCCCCGGATCCCCGCCCCGCACCCTTCCGGCCACACACGCACCGATTCCCCATTCCAGCAACCGACCGGTTGGCCTAACCTGTCACCATGCGCAACACCACCCGCACCGAGACCACCCGCGCCCTCCTCCTCCAGGCCGCGCGGCACGAGTTCGCCGAGCACGGCATCGCCGGTGCGCGCGTGGATCGCATCGCCGAACGCGCCGGGGTCAACAAACAGCGCATCTACGCCCACTTCGGCGACAAGGAACAGCTCTTCCGCTACGTGGTCGTGAAGGCCCTCAACGAACTCTCCAAGGCCGTGACCGTGACCGACGACCAGGACCCCGCCGCCTACGTCGCCCGCGTCTTCGACTACCACCGCGCCCATCCCGACCTGCTGCGGCTCCTCCTGTGGGAGTCCCTGCACTACGGCAACGCCCGACTGCCCGCCGAGGAGGAGCGAGCCGAGCTCTACGACGCCAAGGCCGCCTCCCTCTCCGACGCCCTGAGCGTCGACACGGAGGTGTCCGACACCCGCCAACTGCTGCTCACCCTGATCGGCCTGGCGGTCTGGCCGCAGATCGCGCCGCAGATCGCCCGGCTCGTCCTGGGCCCCGACGCGGCCAGCGACACCGAACAGGAGCGCCTGCGCGAGTTCCTCGTCGACTTCACGCGCACCGCCCTCGGCCACCCCCCGGCCGCCACCGACCCCGCCGACACCTGACCCCGCGCGCGGCGAGTGCCGTCACCGCCCCCGGTCGCGGCCCTCTTTGCTCTGGCGGACGCCCCAGAGGCGCAGCCCCGGATCACCGCGTCCGCGGGGACACCACGGATCCCGTCTCGGCGCTGCGCCGGGCCGCCTCGATGACCTCCAGTCCGTGGATCACCTCGTGCGGGTCGACCGGCAGCGGCTCCCCCTCCCCGACCGCGTCCCGCACCGCCGCGTAGAACTCCGGGTAGGCACCCTTCGCGCTGGGCACCCGGCGCC
This sequence comes from Nocardiopsis lucentensis DSM 44048, assembly GCF_000341125.1. Lineage (GTDB taxonomy): Bacteria > Actinomycetota > Actinomycetes > Streptosporangiales > Streptosporangiaceae > Nocardiopsis > Nocardiopsis lucentensis. The sequence goes on from NZ_ANBC01000484.1 coordinate 19,131, forward strand.
CTCGGCCGTCCGCCCCGAGGGTTCCCCACGCCTCCTCCGGCAGCACACCCCAGTCCGGGGCGTCCGGGCGCTCACCCGCCCCCAGCCGGTCCTCCTGGCCGTCCATGCCGTGGCTGGG
>NZ_ANBC01000484.1:19254-35595 GCF_000341125.1 Nocardiopsis lucentensis DSM 44048
GAACGCCGCCTCGTCACCGAGCACCCGAAAGCGCGGCCCGTTCTGGGCGGCGAGCGCGCTCATCCACAGGTGGGAACGGGTACCCCGCTCGTGCGTGAGCGCGAGGAACACGTCGTCGTCCGCGCCGCCCCCGCCGCGCAGGGCATCGACCTCGGCGTAGACCGAGGCGACCGGGCCGAACAGGTTGACCGCCTGGTCGATCAGGTGCGGTCCCAGGTCGTACAGGATCCCGGCGCCGTCGGCGACCGAACCGCTGTCCCGCCACGTCCCCTTGGCCTCGGGGCGCCAGCGCTCGAACCTCGACTCGAACCGGTGCACCCGCCCCAGCGACCCCTCCTCGACCAGGTGCCACAGCGTCAGGAAGTCGGCGTCCCAACGCCGGTTCTGGTACACGGTGAGCGCCCGTCCGAGCCGTTCCGCCAGATCGGTCAGCTCCCGCGCCTCGCTCGCGGTGAGCGCGAACGGCTTGTCGACGACCACCGCCAACCCCGCCTCCAGTGCCGCCCTCGCCAACGGGGCGTGCGTGTGGTTGGGGGTGGTCACGACCGCGATCTCGTACCGGTCCGCGTCCGCCCACAGGTCGGCGGCGGTCGGGTAGACGGTGACACCCGGGTAGCGGGCCTCGGCCGCCGCGCGGCGCTCGGGATCCCCGGTGACCACGGCGGACAGGCGCAGCCCCGGGACCGCGTCGATGATCGGCGCGTGGAAGACCTCGCCGCCCTTCCCATAGCCGACCAGCGCGACGTGCAGCTCAGGTCCACCGTGTGCGCCCAGCTCAGGGCGGTGGGATGCATCAGACATGCGCCCAATCTACGGCCTGCCGGCACAACGGGATCCAGCAAGACCGGACTGCAAGTTTTCGTATCGTTACGCAAGTTTTTGCGACAAGTCTGGACATGTGAATGAGACGGGACTTTCATCATCAGTAGATGACCTACGCCACACCGATGCGGTCGTTCGCCCCCAGGAGCCCGTGGGCGGACGACGGAAGGGTTGCCATGCGACACACACGGAGCAGTACACCGAGGCGCCACGCGCTCCTGGCGGCCGGCTGCGCGGTCCTCCTCGCCTCGGGCTGCGGCTACCTCAGCGGCGAGGACGACGGCGGCACCGTCGACACCTCCGGTATGGACTGCTCCCCCTACGAGCAGTGGGCGGACATCGGCGGCACGGTCACCATGTACGCCTCGATCCGGGACGAGGAGGCCGAGCGCATGAGGCGCTCCTGGGAGGAGTTCTCCGCCTGCACCGGGATCGCCATCGAGTACGAGGGCAGCGGCGAGTTCGAGGCCCAGCTGCCCATCCGCCTGGACGGCGGCAACGCCCCCGACCTCGCGCTCATCCCCCAGCCCGGCCTGCTCCAGCGCGTGGTCGAGGACGGCCACGCCCTCCCCGTCTCCGACGGCGTCCGCGCCAACGTCGAGGCCGGCTGGGGCGAGGACTGGCGGGGCTACGCCACGGTCGACGGTGAACTGTACGGCTCCCCCTACGGCGCCAACATGAAGTCGATGGTCTGGTACTCCCCCGCGTTCTTCGACGAGAACGGCTACGAGGTCCCCCAGACCTGGGACGAGATGATGGCGCTCACCGAGGACATCGCCGCCTCCGGCACCAAGCCGTGGTGCGCGGGCTTCGAGTCCGGGGACGCCACCGGCTGGCCCGGCACCGACTGGATCGAGAACGTGCTGCTGCGCACCTCCGGCGGCGACGTGTACGAGGACTGGATCTCCCACGACATCCCGTTCGACGCCCCCGAGATCGAGGAGGCCTTCGACCTGACCGGCGACATCCTCCTCGACGAGGAGTACGTCAACGGCACCTTCGGCGGACCGGACAGCATCGCCGTCACCTCCTTCCAGGAGGCCGGGCTCCCACTGCTCGACGGGGGCTGCGGCCTCTACCTGATGGGCTCCTTCTACGCGGCCAACTTCGACGAGGGCGTCGAGATCGCCGAGGACGGCGACGTCTACGGGTTCGTCCTGCCCCCGCTCGAGGAAGGCGCCCAGGTTCCCGTCATGGGAGGCGGCGAGTTCGCCGTCCCCTTCAGTGACCGCCCCGAGGTCAACGCCTTCCACGAGTACCTGTCCACGGCCGACTACGCGGACAGCCGCGCCTCCGAGGGCGCCTGGGTGTCCGCCCACCGGGACCTCGACCCCTCCACCCTGACCGACCCGACCGACCAGTTCACCCAGCAGGTCCTGACCGACCCCGACACCGTGTTCTACTTCGACGCCAGCGACTCCATGCCCTCGGCCGTCGGCACCGACGTGTTCTGGAGCGGCATGGTCGACTGGGTGACCGGAACCCCCACCGGCGACGTCCTGGAGTCCGTGGAGTCCGCCTGGTAGGACGCCCCGACACGGCCCGGATCCGCGTTCCGGGCCGCTCCCGCCCGTACTCCGCCCGCCCGCGCCCGGGATCCGACACCGGTCGGGTCCCGGGCCCGGCACCGACAAGAGGCCCTCATGGAGTTCTCGTTCCTCGACGAGCTGCCCAAGATCGTGTGGATGCTCATCGGGATCGTCGCCTTCCTCGGCGTCATCGGCCTGGTGCTCGTCCTCCTCGACGCCCCTCGCACCAAACGCGACCGCTGGCAGGCCGTCGCCTTCCTCGCGCCCGCGCTGATCCTGCTCATCGGTGGACTGGTCTACCCGGTGCTGCGCACCACCGTGCTGTCCCTCCACGACCGCTCCGGAACGGAGTTCGTCGGGCTGGCCAACTACGTCTGGATGTTCCAGCGGCCGGAGATCCTGCTGGTCCTGCGCAACACCCTGCTCTGGGTGCTGTTCGCCCCCCTCCTGGCCACCGGCATCGGGCTCGTCTACGCGGTCCTGGTCGACCGCTCCCGGTTCGAACCGGTCGCCAAGTCCCTGGTCTTCATGCCGATGGCGATCTCGTTCGTCGGCGCCAGCATCATCTGGCGGTTCGTCTTCGCCTACCGTCCCGCCGACCAGGAGCAGTACGGGCTGTTCAACCAGATCATCGTGTGGTTCGGTGGCCAGCCGCGCCTGTGGCTGGTGGGAAANTCCTCCTCATCCTGGTCCTCATCTGGGTCCAGGCGGGCTTTGCCATGGTGGTCCTGTCCGCCGCCATCAAGGCGATCCCGGCGGAGATGGTCGAGGCTGCCCGGATCGACGGCGCGGGAGCCTGGCAGCTGTTCACCCGGATCACCCTGCCGACCGTGTGGCCGACGCTGTTGGTCGTCCTCGTCACCATCACGGTGCAGACCCTGAAGATCTTCGACATCGTCCGCACCATGACGGGCGGCAACTACGGCACCAGCGTGATCGCCAACGAGATGTACAGCCAGGCCTTCCAACAGGGGCAGGTCGGCCAGGGCTCCGCTCTGGCGGTGTTCCTCTTCCTGCTGGTCATCCCGCTGGTGATCGTGCAGATCCGACGCACACGCAAGGCGAGGGAGCTCGCATGACCCAGGCCACGACCCCCACCGCCCGAAACGCGACGGAAGAGAGCCCGGAGCGTACCGCCTCCCAGCGAACGGGAGGCCCCGCCGCCCGTGTGCGCGCCCGCCTGAGCGGAACGGCGGCCAGCGCGGCGGCGGTGGTGATCGCCGTGCTCTGGACCGTACCGACCGCCGGGCTGTTCGTCTCCTCGTTCCGGCCCGCCGAACAGATCCGCACGACCGGTTGGTGGACGTTCCCGACCTCCCCGGAGGTGACCCTGGACAACTACCGGGACGTCCTGTTCGGGACCGCGGGCGACGGGCGGCTCGCCAGCCACCTCGTCAATTCCGTCGTCATCACCCTGCCCTCGACGGTGTTCGTCCTGGGTCTGGCCGCGCTCGCCGCCTACGCGCTCGCCTGGATCGACTTCCGTGGCCGCGACTGGGTGTACCTGGGGATCTTCGCCCTCCAGATCGTCCCGCTCCAGATGTCCCTGGTCCCGCTCCTGCGGTTCTTCTCCCAGGGAGTGAGCGTCGGCGGGGTTCAGATCCTGCCCGCCTGGGAACTCACGGGAGCCATGGCGTTCACCAACGTCTGGGTGGCGCACACGATCTTCGGGCTGCCGCTGGGGATCTTCCTGCTGCACAACTTCATCGCGCAACTGCCGCGCTCCCTGTTCGACGCGGCGCGCGTGGACGGGGCCGGGCACGGCAGGATCTTCCTCCGCATCGTCCTGCCACTGCTCACTCCGGCCCTGGTGTCACTGGGGATCTTCCAGTTCCTGTGGGTGTGGAACGACCTGCTGGTGGCCCTCATCTTCACCGGGGGCGACAGCGCCACCGCCCCGCTCACCGTGCAGCTCGCCGAACTGGCCGGAACCCGGGGCGAGGACTGGCACCGACTCACGGCGGGCGCGTTCGTGGCCATGGTCGTGCCGCTGATCGTCTTCTTCCTCCTCCAGCGCTACTTCGTCCGCGGCCTGCTCGCGGGCAGCGTCAAGGGATGAGGCGGTGTTTGTTTTGGGCCTGCCGCTTCGCTTCGGCCCGTGTTCGGGCGCCCTCAAGGCAGGGATTCTTCATCCTCGGCGGCGCCTATCGCTCGTTCCTCGCTACGCGGCTTGCCTCGTCTTGCAGAACCCTGCCGACGCCCGAACGGAACCCCCCTGGGGTGGCCCATCAGCGAAAACCCAAGGCAAGCACGGCTCAGCCGCCGCGCAGCGCCGACCGCGCGGCCTCCAGGACCGTGGTCCGGTACGCGGCGCCGAACAGGCACACGTGCACCAGAAGCGGGTGGAGCTGGTGCAGCGCCACCCGGGAACGCCAGCCGTCGGCCAGCGGCGCCACCTCGTTGTAGGCGTCCCGGACCCGGTCCAGGAACGGCAGACCGAACAGCGCGAGCATGGCCAGGTCGGCCTCCCGGTGACCTCCGTGCGCCGCCGGGTCGACCAGCACCGCGTCCTCGGCCCGCCAGATGATGTTGCCGTTCCACAGGTCGCCGTGCACACGAGCCGGGGGTTCGGGGGCTCCGGCCAGGTCGGGTACGGCCTCCACCACCCGGTCGACGATCCGGGCGTCGGAGGGGGTCAGCGCCCCCTGGTCGACGGCCTGGCGCAGGTAGGGGCGGAGCCGCTGCTCGGCGTAGAAGCGCGACCAGTCCGCGGAGGGCGTGTGGTCCATGGGCAACGGGCCGATGTAGCCGGGCCAATCCGCCCCGAAGTGGTCCGCGCCGGTCAGGTGCATCCCGGCGAGCTGGCGTCCCAGCCGCTCGGCGGCGGGGGGCGAGGGTTCGCACTCCGTCACCCACGGCAGGACGAGGATACGATCATCCCAGGCCACGACGTCGATCGCGGGTGACCCGAGGCCGCGCCCCAACCAGTCCAGCCCGCGCGCCTCGGCTGTGAGCACCCCGCTGGCCGGTGCCCCCCGCGGCAGGGACTTGACGAACAGCCGGGTGCCGTCGGTCAGTTCTGCGTAGGAGATCTCCCAGTCGTGGCTGCTCCCGGCCCACGCGGCACGGCGGACACCCCGACCGAGCAGGACGGTGAGGCGGTCGGCCATCGTTCCGGTGACGGGATCCCGGCGGTGGTTCTCGCGGGGCCCGTCGCCGTCACCACCGCCGACGGGGCACACGATCGGGTCTCCGTCCACCCGCGTTACCCACGCAGCCGGACGACGAGTTCACCGGTCAGACCCTTGGCGGCGGACTCGACCATGTTGAGGACGGCCGTGAAGCCGTCGTCGCCGCCGTAGTACGGGTCGGGCACCTCGGGGTTGGGACCGGCCCCCGGTGTGAACGAGCGGAACAGGCGCAGGCGGTCAACGGAGAAACCGAGCTCAGCGCCCCGCTCGCCCACGACCGTGCGCAGGTCCTCCAGGTTGTCCAGGTCCAGGGCCAGGACCAGGTCCCGTTCGGCGAGCAGCGACGGGGTGAACTGCCTGGCCGTGTGGTCGGTCAGGTACCCGTGGACGCGCAGAGTGGACGCGGCGCGCGGGTCCATACCCCCGCCCACGTGCCAGTCGCCCGTCCCGAAGCTGTCGACGGCGACGAGATCGCCCAGACCCGCCCGTTCGAGGTCGGCGGCCAGGACCTTCTCGGCCATGGGCGAGCGACAGATGTTCCCCAGGCACACGAGGCTGACACGGTACGGCCCGGCGGGGTCACGCGGTTCCGGCAAGCTCATACCTCTTACCGTAACGAAAAACCGCGCAGCTCACGCGCTCGGCGTCCCGAAGAGCCGAAGCAGTGTCCTTGCGGGTCTTCGCCGCGCCTCTCCCTCCGCGGGCTCAGGGGCCGTCGTTCGGGCGCCCGAACACGGGCCGCGGCGAAGCGGAGGACCGAGACGGACACCGCCTACCCCTTGGGCAGGCGCACCACGGTGACGAAGAAGTCGTCGATCTGGCGGACCACCTTGATGAACTGCTCGAAGTCCACCGGCTTGGGCACGTAGGCGTTGGCGTGCAGGCGGTAGCTGCGCAGCACGTCCTCCTCGGCCTCGGAGGTCGTCAGCACCACGATGGGGATGTGCGCCAGCTCGTCGTCGGCCTTGACCTCCTCCAGGACCTCGCGTCCGTCCTTGCGGGGGAGGTTGAGGTCGAGCAGGATCAGGTGCGGGCGGGGCGCGTCGGTGTACTCACCCTCCCTGCGCAGGAAACGCAGCGCCTCCACGCCGTCCGAGACCACGTGCAGCCGGTTGCCCAGCTTGTGTTCCTCGAACGCCTCCTTGGTCATGAGGACGTCCCCGGGATCGTCCTCGACCAGCAGCACCTCTATCGGATGCACCAACATGACCTCGCTCAAGCTTCCAGACCCCTGCTCAGGGCCCCGCCCCGTCACCGGGGGGAACCGTACCGTCATCGGTGACGGACCGGGAGGACGACGTCCCACCGGGCTCCGCGCCCGGCTCCGCGCCGTCCACTCCGGAGGCGTCGGTGCCCGCGGGCCGCCGGGCGGCCGCCGGTGCCGGCTCCACGTCCGTGTCCGTGGTCGTGGCTCCGGCGTCCTCCGCCCCCTCGTCCCCGATATCGTCGCTGACGTCCTCGACGGTTCCCGTGTCGGCCGTCACGTCCTCGTCGGGGTCCGCGGGCAGGGACCAGCATATGCGCGTTCCGGTCCGACCGGTGTCCTCCGACCCGTCGTCGGTGTCCAACCAGATCCGACCGCCGTGGAACTCCACGATCTTTTTGCACATCGCCAGGCCGATACCCGTTCCCGTGTACTTGTCACGGGTATGCAAGCGCTGGAAGATCACGAAGATGCGCTCGGCGTACTGCGGTTCGATCCCGATCCCGTTGTCGGTGCAGCAGAACACCCACTCGTCACCGTCGCGCTCGACGCTGATGTGGACCCGCGGGTCCTCCTCCGCGCGGAACTTCACGGCGTTGCCCACCAGGTTGAAGAACACCTGGGTGAGCAGTGTGCGGTCACCCTGGACCGTGGGCAGGGAGTCGCCCGTGACCTCGGCGCCCGCCTCCTCCAGCCTGGTCGACAGGCTGCTCAGCGCGTCGCCCAGCGCCACGTCCAGGTCCACGGACGCGAAGTCCTTGGTCCTGCCGACCCTGGAGAAGGCCAGGAGGTCGTTGATGAGGGTCTGCATGCGCTTGGCTCCCTCGACCGCGAAGTCGATGTAGGAGTCGGCGCGCTCGTCCAGCTGCCCGTGGTAGCGGCGTTGCAGCAGCTGGCAGAAGCTCGCCACCTTGCGCAGCGGCTCCTGGAGGTCGTGGGAGGCGACGTAGGCGAACTGCTCGAGCTCCAGGTTGGAGCGGCGCAGTTCCTCGGTCTGGTGTTCCAGCAGCGTGGACTGCTCCTGGAGCGTACGACGCGCGTTGGCCACCTCGTCGAGGTCGTGCACGATGCGTTCACGCATGGCGTCCACGTCCTGGCCCAGCCGGACGATCTCCGGCGGCCCGTGCAGGCTGATGCGGTGGGCGTAGTACCCCTCCGACACCTGCCTCATGTGCCCGGCGAGCTCTTCCAGAGGTCGCAGGACCCACTGCTGGAGCATGACCCACAGGAACACCGACAAGAACACCACGACCAGACCGACCAGGACCAGCAGCGCGACGACCTGCTGCGTGGCCGTCGTCAACCCGGTGCGGGCCTCGTCGATCTCGTTCAGGAGCTGCTGGTTGGTGGAGTCGCTGACGCGGTTGAGCTCCAGGAAGAGCACCCGGCCGTTCTGGAGGTCCTCCTGGGAGGGGGTCTCCCCGTTGCTGACCTGTTCCAGGACGGGCTCGGCGAACTCCGTGGTCCACGCCTCCCCGGCGACGAGCAGGTCCTCGACGTTGGAGGCCACGGTGGGGTTGTCCTCGGCCCGGTGGGCGAGTTCGGCGCGGTTGTCCAGCAGCTCGACGTTGGCCTCCACGTAGGGCTCCAGGAACTCGCGGTCCTGCGTGAGGATGTAGCCGCGCAGGGCGTGGTCCTGGCTGAGGTAGGCCGAACGGGTCTGTTCGACGGCGTTCACGGCGGGGTTCAGCGAGTCCACCTGCAGCGTGAGCGAGTCACGGGCGTTGAGCGCGGCCAGCGTGATCACCGACACGGCCGTGACCAGCACGACCGCGACCACGGTCAACAGGCTGGTGACGCGGCGGCGCAGGCTCCAGGAGGCGCGTGGTCCGGCCAGCCCGCGCGGCACACCGTCCACGAACAGGACTCCGCCGACCGGCGTGCCCGGGGAGCGGCGGGACTCGTTCTCCTCGGACTCCACGACCGCCTCCCCGGTACGACTCACTCGGCGTCCCCGTCCACACCGTGCGCGATGAGCAGCATCGCCACATCGTCCTGGAGCGGACCGCCGTTGCTGCGTTCGGCCTCGTCCACCACGTACTCGGGCAGGAGGTTCAGGGACACGCCCTGGTCGAGGACACCGCTGACCATCCGTCGCAGACCCGCGACCTCCAGGCGCGCGGGCGGGCCGCCGTCGTAGGCGTCGACGAGGCCGTCGGTGTAGAAGAGCATGCTCGCGCCCACCGGCAGGACGACCTCGTCGACGTCGGCCTGCTCGACGGGGAAGACACCCAGCGGCGGCTGCGGGGAGGCCTGGGTCTCCACGACCGAGCCATCCTGGATGACCAGGGGCGGAGGGTGGCCCAGGACACGGACGCGAACGCGGTCGGTGCCGCTGTCCAGGCTGGCCATGCACAGCGTCGCGTACATCTCCTCCTGGGCCCGCTCGCTGACCAGGATCTCCTCCAGGTTCGGCAGGACCTGGTCCTCGTCGACCCCGGCCATGACCAGGGTGCGCCAGGCGATGCGCAGACTCACTCCCAGAGCGGCCTCGTCAGGGCCGTGGCCGCTGACGTCGCCGATGATGACGTGCGTGGTGCCGTTCTTCTCGACCGCGTCGTAGAAGTCCCCGCCGACCACGGCGCGCTTGCGGCCCGGCCGGTAGTAGGCGCGGTGGCTCAGGGGCGAGCTCTGGAGCAGGACCTGGGGCAGGAGACCGCGTTCGAGGCGCGTGTTCTCGCGGGCGCGCATGCGGGCCTCGTTCAGCTGCCGGGCGTTGTCGTCGGCGCGGCGGCGCTCCAGTGAGTAGCGCAGGCTGCGGCCGAGGAGGGAGCCGTCGACCTGGCCCTTGACCAGGTAGTCCTGGGCTCCGGCGGCCACCGCGGCCACGCCCTCGTGCTCGTCGTCCAGGCCGGTGAAGACGACGACGGCGGCCGAGGGCGCGCTCTGGAGCACCTCGCGCAGCAGGTCCAGGCCCTGGGCGTCGGGAAGGTTGAGGTCGAGCAGGACGCAGCCGCGGAAGTCCTTGAGGGGCGCGCGGGCGTCCCCGAGCGTGGTGACCCACGTGATGCGCGTGGCCAGAGGGGTGTCGGCGAGCAGCTCCTCGGCGAGGAGGGCGTCGCCCGGATCGTCCTCGACGAGCAGGATGTCCACCGATTCGACGGGTGCCTCCGGACGATGTGCCGGGTCGGCGCCGTCACCGAGGGCGGCGCCGTCATAGGCGGCGGCGCCGTGTGTGGTGGCGGTACCGGCCGCCTCGTCACCGATCACCGTCACGGGATCGTGCCCTGTTCTCCTGGTATCCACTCATCGCCTTTGATCTGCTGGCTCGTGGGGCGCTGTCGCACCGCGTGTCCCGGGGTTGGACACCTCGGGTCTTCCCGGCGGTTCGGACCCGCACGACAACCAAACGATAAACGCCACGGCGACCTGTTGACCAGCGGGCGTGACGAGACACATCCAACGTCGGCGCGTTCAGGGGGCATCCCTTCGCCGCACGTAGGAGCCCCGGAGGCGCGCGGGAATGCACGTGCAGGCCCGCTGCAAAGGGTTTTGGCACACGCATCAGCGCGTGCATGGGGAACATGCGGGATGTGATGTTCCGCTCGGCCCGGCGTGCATCGGCAATGTATCTGACACGGTGTCATATACCTCTTGACACGCCGCCCCGTCTTGATGACATCATGTCATGAAATTTCCGAGACGGAAGGCGGAAGCCCGGATGAGCGCGACGGCCCAGGCCACCACGCCCCAGGAGTCCGGGGCACCGTTCTCCGAACGGCTCAAGGCCGCGACCTGGAGCGACCACGGGGCGGCGGAGCACCACGGATTCACCCAAGCCCTCATGAGCGGCACGCTCCCGATCGGCGGCTACACCGCCATGGTCGCGCAGCACTACTTCGCCTACGCGGCCCTGGAGGACCTCGGCCGCGCCCTGGCCGACGACCCGGTGGCGGGACGCTTCCACTGGCCCGGACTCCCGCGCGTCCCCGCGCTCGCCCTCGATCTGGAGCACCTCCTCGGCCCCGGGTGGCGCGACCAGATCTCCCCCACCCCCGCCACCCGCACCTACGTGGCACGTATCGAGCAGATGGCCGACCATCCCGAGGGGTTCGTCGCCCACCACTACACGCGGTACATGGGCGACGTGTCCGGCGGCCAGTTCATCCGCCAGGTGGCCGCCAGGACCTACGGGCTCACGCACGAGGGACTGTCCTTCTACGTCTTCGACGAGCTCGGCAGCCTGCCCCGGTTCCGCTCCGGCTACCGCGAACGACTCGACTCCCTGGACCTGGCCCCGGCCGACGCCGACCGCCTCGTCCGCGAGACCCGCCTGGCCTACCAGCTCAACACCGAGGTCCTGGCCGACCTGGGACGTGTGTGGCGACCCCGGTAGGAAACCCCCTCCCCGCCTTCCTCGTCCTTGCGGCGGTCACACCGGACGCCCCCGCCCGGCGCCGCGGTACGCACCCGGGGGCCGCGACGCGTGACACCATAGGAGGATGCCCAAGATCACGGCACCGACCATCGCCGCGCACCGTGCCCGCACACGGGAGCGCATCATGGCGGCCGTCGACGAGCTGATCCGGTCACAGGGGATCGACCGCGTCTCCATGACCCACGTGGCCAACGCCGCGGGCATCACCCGCACGGCCCTGTACAACTACTTCCCGGACAAGGCCACGCTGCTGCTGGCCTTCACCGAGGAGGTCAGCAGCGCGTTCGTCGACCAGTACGAGCGCGAACTCCCGTCCGGTGTGTCGGCCGCGCGCAGGGTCTCCGCGTTCGTCCGCCTCCAGCTCGAAGGCATCGTCGCCCACCCGCATCCGCCAGCGGCCGAACTCGGGGCCAGCCTCGGCCCGGACGCCTACCAGGCACTCGCCGCGCACGTGGCGCCCATGCAGCGCCTGCTCACCGGGATCCTGGAGGAGGGGACCGCCGCCGGCGAATTCGACCCGCTACCCCCCGAGGCGACCGCACGGCTCACCCTGTCCATGGTGGGGTCCCAACGCATCCCGCTCGTCAGCGGGGAGATCGACCTGGACGAGACCCACGCGCTCGTCACCCGGTTCGTCCTCCGGGCACTGGGAGTGCCAACCGAAACCGTCGACACGATCCTGCCGAAATCGACGCGCGCCGTAACCCACGGTACGAGTACGTGAGCACAGCGCGATAAGGGCGGGTCCGTAACGCGAGCGGTCAACCCCTCCCAGGCGGACCGAGTCGCGACGTGTCGGCGCCTTCGGTAAGAATCGGGCTTGCCCGCCCCTCCCGGGCGCCCGACCACCCCGCCGAGTCGTGAGGCCCTCCCCGACGTGTCCCTCGTGCTGATCCTGTTCGGCACCGCCCTGGTGTCGCTCGCGCTGTTCAACAAGGTGCCCCGCTACGTGGCGCCGAGCCGTCCCACCACCGGGCGCGGCGCCGCGCCCGCGCGTGGGGGCACGGCGACCCGTCGCGCCGCGACCGGGCCCCGGGCCGGCGTTCGCCCCCGGGTCCGGCTGGTCTCGGCGCGGCTCACCGAACAGGGACGCGCCCTGTGCACGGCGGTCGGGGGAAGCGCGCTGATCGTGGCGTTCTTCCTCCCCCTCTCCGGCCTCTGAGGCCGCCGAACTCCCCCGCCATGCGCACGAGCAGCCCGCCGACGGCCGTGGCCGCCACCCCGCCCGTCACCGCCGCGGCCGTGGCCAGCCGCGCGCGCAGGCGGCTGTCGCGGTGAGCTGCCAGTTCCGCTTCCGCCCGGGCCCGGGCGTCGAACGCGCCCCCGCACAGCTGCGCGTCCAGCTCCACCGCCCGCCAGGACGACGACCAGGGGCTCAGCGGCGCGAGGCCGCCGGGCACGGCGTTCGTGCGCGGCTTCCACCGCACGGAGGCGGAGGCGGCTCCCGTTCCGGAGATCGGGAGAATCCGCGGCTCGGGACCGCTGTAGCGGAGTTCGCCGGGGGCGTTGGTCAGCAGTTCCGCGAGCAGCTTGGCGCAGGCCCGGGCGTCCCCCAGAGCGGTGTGCTGACCGGTCGGCCAGTCCCCGCTGAGCGCGTGGGAGGCCCGGGCGAGCGAGTACCGCCCCAGGTCGAGTTGGGAACGCAGGGCCCGCAGCGTGCACAGGCCGGACTGGCCGGCGGGGAGCCCCGCGGGGATCAACTCCGAGGCCAGGAAACGCTGTTCGAAGTCCAGGTTGTGGCTGACCACGACCGCGCCGGAGATGAGTTCGGTCAGTTTGGGCACCAGCTGGGCCGAGGTGGGGGCGCCGACGGTGTCACTGTCGCCGATGCCGTGGAACTCGTGCCCGCTCACCTCGGCACGCGGGTCCACCAGCGTGTTGAACTCCTCGATCACCATTCCGTCACCGCGCACGCGCACCACGGCGATCTCGACCACGCGCGCACCCGTGCTCGGGTCCAGCCCCGTCGTCTCGGTGTCGAGCACCGCGTACTCCAGGTCCGCCGCCCGCAGGCCGACCCGTCTCCGGGTCAGCGCGCCCATTCGCAGCGTTCCCATCGCGTGCTCCACTTCCTCGTCACCGCCGATCCACCGGTGTCCGGACCGGTCCGTGCTCGAACCGACCTTACTCCCCGTGCGCACCGGTACCACGGCCGTCCGAGGAGCCGACCGGGCCGCGTGTGGCCGGGGTACACGTGTGAGCGGGAACGAGAGGCCGACGGGGTGGTCGATCCCACCCCGCGACCGGAAGAAAGGCTCATTATGTAACGTTCTTAGTCGTGTCCACAGAAACATGGACACTCCCCGCGCACCTGAACCTCAACGGCGAGGAGAGCCCGCATGACCGACACCCCGCAGCCGACGCTGAGCCCGCACCCGGAGTACGTGCCCCTCGCCGAGGCCACCCGCTCCGGTATGCGCGAGAGCGTCCACTACGGCGCGGTGGTCGCCCTGTCCGCGACCGGACGGATCGCGGTCGCGCGCGGGCCCGTCCACCAGCCGATGTTCCCCCGCTCGGCCGCCAAGCCCTTCCAGGCCCTGGCCATGCTGCGCGCGGGCGCCCCGCTGGAGGGCCCCTCCCTGGCCATCGCCGCGGGCAGTCACGGAGGCGAGGACCTGCACGCCGCCGAGGCCGAGCGCATCCTCGCCAAGGCCGGTCTCACCCCCGACGCGCTGCGGTGCCCCGCCGACATCCCCGGCGGGCGGGCCGCGCGCCGCGCGTTCCTGCGGGCGGGCCGCGAGCCCGAGCGCCTCCTCATGAACTGCTCCGGCAAACACGCGGGCATGCTCTCCGCCTGCGTCGAGCGGGGCTGGAGCACCGACGACTACCTCGACCCCGGCCACCCCCTCCAGGTTCTCGTCCGCGAGACCATCGAGGAACTGACCGGGGAGCACGTCGCGCACACCGCCGTCGACGGCTGCGGGGCTCCCCAGCTCGCCGTCTCCCTGGCCGGACTGGCCCGCGGCCTGTGGCGGATGCGCACCTCCCCCGAGGGCAGCCGGGAGCGCGCCGTCACCGACGCCATGAGCGCCCACCCGGAGTACGTGTCGGGTACCGACCGGATCGACACCGAGCTGATGACCCGGGTTCCTGGGGCGGTGGCCAAGATCGGCGCGGACGGGGTACACCTCATCGGCGCGCCCACCGGCGAGACCGTCGCGGTCAAGATCAGCGACGGCGACGCCGAGGAGCGGGCGCGTACCCTGGTCGCACTCAACGCGCTGCGCACCATCGGCGTGGACGTCTCCCCCGTCCAGGACCGGCTGCGCGTCGAGATCTACGGCGGCGGCGCGCCCGTCGGGGAGGTCCGCGCGCTGTAGACCGGACATCCGACCCCCGGTGGGACTCGACTTCGGAAGGGCACCACAGTGCCGGACACCCTCAAGGACATCGTCATCGTCGGCGCCGGTATGGCGGGGCTGCACGCCGCGGAGGCCCTGCGGGAACAGGGCTTCGACGGACGGCTCACGGTGGTCGGTGAGGAACCGTACCGCCCCTACTCGCGGCCCCCGCTGTCCAAGGAGGTCCTGACCGGGGTCGGGATGGACCCGTCGAACGGCGGGCCCGGCTGGCTCGTGGGCCACCGCTCCCTCCGGTTGCGCGACGACGCCGACGTGGACGCCCTGGACCTGGACCTCCGCCTGAACACCCGGGCGGTCGGGCTCGACGCCCGGGCCCGTGAGATCGACGTGACCGGCCCGGAGGGCAACGGGACCGTGCGCTACGACGGCCTCGTCATCGCGAGCGGTGCGCGGGCCCGACGCCCCGACACGCCCCTTGGCGGCGTGCACGTCCTGCGCACCCTCGACGACGCCGAGGCCGTACGCGCGGCCTTCGACTCGGGTGGGCGCCTCGTGGTCGTCGGAGCGGGGTTCGTCGGAGCGGAGGTGGCGGCCAGCGCCCGTGCCGTGGGTATGGAGGTGACCCTGGTGGAGGCGGCGCCGACGCCGCTGACACGGGTGATCGACCCGAGGATCGGGCGGATCCTGACCGAACTGCACCGGGAGAACGGGGTCGACGTGCGCCTCGGGGTCGGCGTGACCGGGTTCGAGGGCGCCGACCGCGTCGAACGCGTCCGGCTGGCGGACGGGTCGTCGATCGAGGCGTCCCTCGTGGTGGCCGGGTTGGGCGTCCACCTGAACACCGAGTGGTTGCGCGGTTCGGGTGTGGAACTGCTCGCCGACGGCGCGGTGGTCTGCGACGAGTTCTCCGCGACGTCCGCGCCCGGCGTGTACGCCGTCGGCGACCTGGCGAACTGGCCGCACCCCCGTTACGGTGGCCGGATCCGGCTGGAGCACTGGACGAACGCCAGCCAACAGGGCGCGGCGGCGGCGAACAACCTCCTCGCGGGCACGGGCCGGACCCCCTTCACCCCGGTCCCCTACTTCTGGTCGGACCAATACAAGATGAAGATCCAGCTGCTGGGGCAGGGCGCACCCGCCGATGAGGTCGCCTTCGTGCACGGATCTGCGGAGGACCGGAAGTTCGTGGCCTTCCTGGGCCGGGACGGGATGCTCACCGGGGTGCTGGGACTGCGGTCAACGCCCCGCACCATGCGGTACCGGAGCCTGCTGGAGAAGCCCACACCATGGGATGAGGCGCTGACCGCCGCGGGGGCTACTCCTTCACGGTGATGGCCTGCTTGGGGCACAGGCGCGCGGCCTCACGCACCTTCTCGTGCAGTTCGGCGGACGGCTCCTCGGTCAGCAGGTAGAGATAGTCGTCGTCGCGGACCTCGAAGACCTCGGGGGCCGCTCCCATGCACAGGGCGTTGCTCTCGCACTGGTCGAAGTCGACCTCGACTCGCATGACTGTCCCTTCCTCGCGCGGATTGCGGGTGCCTCGACTCTAATGCCGCACCGGGCCCCGGCCCACGAGGCCTGCGGCCCCGAGGGGGTGTGCCTTGGGCGCTCCGTGTGAACCTTCTCCCCGTTTGGGCGGTCCTACCTCCCACAATCCCACGGGGCCCAGGAGCCCCGTACGAGGAAGGGGACGCGTTGACCGCCTACAAAGGCACATCAGAAGAAGCACGGCTGGGGCCCCGACCCCCGGTGGCGGCGCCGTCGGATTATTCGCCCTATGATCCGCTCGTCCACCCGTCCTACCGCAGACCGAGGCCCCCGCTCCCCCGGCCGCCGGGCTGGCTCCCCGTCGCGGTAGTGGCGGTCGGCGTCGTCGCCGCTCTGCTCGCCACGCTGAACCGACCAGGGATCGGACTGGTCATCACCGGCGTGGCGGCGGGGCTGACGGCGCTCGCCGCCCTCATAGCGCGGCCCG
>NZ_ANBC01000485.1 GCF_000341125.1 Nocardiopsis lucentensis DSM 44048
CGACGGGGACACCCCCGCGGAGGAGCCCGAACCGGACACGGCATCCGAACCCGGCGAGGCAGACGGCCACGACGCGGCCGCCGGGTCCGAGGAGTCCGCTGGTCCCCTGGAACGCACGGGAGCCGAGGGGGCGGAATCAACGGCCGAGGCCGGAGGACACGGAGCGGCCGCCGAGGCCCGGAAGGCGATGGACCCCGAGGACTCCCAGGCGACCGACGAAGCCGCCACCGCGGCACCGGAGCCCCCCGAACCAGACGAGGCCACCCCCGAAGCTCCCGGGGGCACTGATGACGGTGAGGCCGCCGAGGCCCGGGAGGCGACGAATCCCGAGGACTCCCAGACGACCGGCGAGACCGCCACTCCCCGGAAGGGCGACGGGACGGACACGCCCCGGGAAACCTCCGAGCCCGGCGCGGCCGCCGGGAACGAACGGGCGAACCCGCCGCACCGCCCCCAGGGACCCGGCGGCGCCCCCCGGCCCCCCCC
>NZ_ANBC01000486.1 GCF_000341125.1 Nocardiopsis lucentensis DSM 44048
CCGGGACACCCGCCCCACCCCGCCCACGGCCCCCACCCCGCCCAGGCGTACAACACCGCGTGGGGACACTCCCCCTGGCCGCCGTACCCGCGACAGCACCCCCACCGGGCCGCGCCCGCCCCCTGGGGAACCGCCCAGGCTCCCCCACCCGTGGTGCCCGTCCCCGAACCGGAACCCGAACGCCACAGCCGTGCCTGGTCGGCGGTCTTCGGCGTGCTCGCCGCCGTGCTGCTGGCCACCGCCGCCGTCCGCGACGCGGGCTGGGTCCTCGTGTGGACACTGACCGGCGCCCTCCTCCTGGCCTCGCTGGCCTTCGCCGTCCGCAACCCGGCCTCCCGGCGCGGCCCCGTCAGCGTGCTCGTCGGGAGCCTGGCGCTCCTCCGGCACCTTCCGGCGAGCCCGCGCCTGCTGTTCAGCCCCCTGCGCTCCGGCCGGGCCCGAGGGCTCGTGGCCCCCGCCGTGCTCACCGCGGTCGTCACCGCCCTGCTGCTGACCGTCTTCGGCGTGCTCCTCGCCTTCGCCGACCCCGTGTTCGCCAACTACTTGGCCCGACCGTTCGAGAACATGGACCTCGGGACGGTCGTCTCCCGCCTGTTCGGCGGCGCCCTGAGCGTCCTCTTCACGGGTTCGGCCGTCCTGGCCGCCCGGCGGCGCCCGGCGCCCCGCTACGGGCCGGTCCCACCCCCCGAGTCCGGCCCGAACTGGCCGATGTGGGTCTGGAGCATCCCGCTCGGCTCCCTCATCGCGCTGTTCACGGCGTTCGTCGCGGTGCAGGGCGCGGTGATGTTCGGCGGCGACGACTACGTCCAGTCGGTCACCGGGCTCATCTACGCCGAGTACGCCCGGCAGGGCTTCTTCCAGCTCGTCGTGGTCAGCTTCCTGGTCCTGGGCGTCATCGCCCTGACCACGGCGCTGGTCCCGGCCCGGGAGAGGGCCGTGCGCACCACGCGCAACGTCCTGCTCGGTCTGCTGTGCCTGCTCACCCTCGTCATCCTCGCCTCGGCGATGATGCGGCTCCAGCTCTACATCGACGTCTTCGGGCTGACGCGCATGCGGGCCGGCGCCGAGGCGTGGATCCTGTGGAGCGGCGCGGTGTTCGTCCTGGTCATGGTGGCGGGTCTGGTCAACACGCTCGGCCGCTCCACCGCCTGGCTCCCGCGTGCCACGGTCGCCCTCTCCGCGGTCGCACTGGCCGTGTTCGCCTACGGGAACCCGGATCTGCGCATCGCCGAGAGCCACCAGGACCTCGACCTGACCACGGTCGACACCTGGTACCTGGACACCCTGTCCGCCGACGCGGTCCCCGGACTCATCGAGTTGGAGGAGGACGACCGGGTCTGCGCGCTCCTGGCGCTCCAGGACCGCCTGGAGGGCCCCGACCACGGGGGCCTCGCGTCGTGGAACCTGTCCCGCAGCCAGGGACGGCGGCTGTTGGCGGAAGCGGGGCCGTTCGACTACGTCGACCAGTTCAACGCGAACTGCATCGACTCCTACCGTCCCTGACACCCGTCGGCGGCGACAGCCGCGCTCCGGGTTCCGGGCGACGAGCGCCCGGAACCCGGACGGCCCGCTAACCGGCGAAGCGGTCCGTGGCCTCGATGAGCCGGTCGAGGATGCCGGGCTCGTTGTAGGCGTGCCCGGCGTCGTCGACGATGTGGAACTCCGCCTCCGGCCAGGACCTGTGCAGGTCGTAGGCGGTGTGGACGGGTGTGCAGACGTCGTAGCGCCCCTGCACGATCACCCCGGGGATGTGCCGGATCTTCTCCGCGCCGTCGATGAGCTGGTTCGGGGTCAGGAAACCGCGGTTGGAGAAGAAGTGGTTCTCGATCCGCGCGAACGCCAGCGCGTAGTCCTCGTCGGCGTGCTGGCTGCGGATCTCCTCGTTGGGCAGCAGGGTGACCGTGGACCCCTCCCACACGCTCCACGCGCGGGCGGCCGCGAGGCGCACGTCGCGGTCGGGGTCGTTGAGGCGCCGCTCGTAGGCGGCGATGAGGTCGTCGCGCTCCTCCTCGGGGATCGGCGCGAGGTAGGACTCCCACAGGTCCGGGAAGAGCATGGACGCACCCTGCTGGTAGAACCAGCGCAGCTCCTCGTCGCGCAGGGTGAAGATCCCGCGCAGGATGAGCTCGCTGACCCGCTCGGGGTGGGTCTGCGCGTAGGCCAGCGCCAGGCAGCTACCCCAGGACCCGCCGAACACCTGCCACGTCCGCACGCCGATCATCTCGCGCAGACGCTCCATGTCCTCCACCAGCGTCCACGTGGTGTTCGCGGACAGGTCGGAGTCCATCCGGCTGGCGTGGGGGACGGACCGACCGCAGTTGCGCTGGTCGAACAGCAGGACGCGGTACCGCTCCGGGTCGAACAACCGCCGGTGGGCGGGGTTGCAGCCCCCGCCGGGGCCACCGTGCAGGAACACCGCGGGCTTGCCCGCGGGGTTGCCGCACAGCTCCCAGTAGACGCGGTTTCCGTCGCCGACGTCGAGCATTCCGGAGTCGTACGGCTCGATGGACGGGTACAGGGTGCGCAAGGCTTGTGACCTTTCCGAGTGCGAACCGCCGGACGGTCGTCCGGCGGGCAGAACAGACATACGAGGGGGGCGGGTCCTCCACGCCCCGGTTCCCGGCCGAGGCCGTACGGACACCGTCAGAGGCGTCCGAGGAGTTCGGCCTTCTTGGCACCGAACTCCTCGTCGGTGAGCAGCCCCTCGGCGTGGAGCCGTCCCAGTTCACGGATGGTGGCGAAGATCGTCTCCGCGTCCTGCTCGGTCGAGGGGGACGGACCGGCCCCGGGCAGTGCCGCCGCCTCCGGAACCGGGGACGGGGTGAGGTGGGCGTTGATGGTCGCCGCCATGAGGAGGGTCTCGTCACCGCCCTTGGTGCCGTGGGAGGCGAGGGTGAAGAAGTCGTGCTCGATGTCGGTGGCCTCCGAGACGGTCACGCCGCGCAGTTCGATGCGCAGCAGGCCCTCGGTCAGGTCGACCGGCGGGAGCCAGCGGGCCTCGGCGATCTCGGTGAGCCGGAACTCGCGCGCCTTCTCCTTCTCCTTGGCCGAACCGGCCATCAGGCCGTCCCACTGGATCCGGACACGGGTGCCGTCGAAAGTGGCCGACCCCTCGGCTGTGCGGGCCTGGAACGGCAGGCGGGCGACCAGCCCCCGGGCCACCTGTCGCGGGTCGGGGACACCGTCGGCGGTCTCCCTGGCCAGGCGGACGGTGGAGGTGAGTTCGTCGGCCACGTACTCGGCGACGAGTTCCCTGTCGTGCGGCCCGGTGAGCAGGAGCGGGGACGTTCCGCCCCGGCCGGGCACGCCCAGGTTCGCGTACGGGTCGGCGCCGTCGACCAGCCGCAGCCGCAGCCGCCACCCGCGTTTGCGGTCGCCGCGGTCGAACTCGATCTCACGCACCGCCGCCAGCGGAACCGCGCACTCCCCCAGGTGCTTGAACAGAGTGGGGACCCTGCGCCCCGAGTCAAACCTGAGCCGAACCGTCTGCCCGTCGAATCGCCAGGTTCCGTGGTGTCCGCGCAGTTCCTCCATGCGGCCCATGGTAGGGCGCGCGGACCGCAGGCGTCGCCCGCGCGCTTACCGGGTAGGACCTGCTGGGCACACCGTTCCCAGCGCCCCACGCGGGCCGAGCGCGCGGACGGGCCACCCCGTCCGCGGATCCCGAACCGGAGGTCGCCGACGATGTCGAAAGAGAGGGCCGCCGAGGGCGCGGCGGAGTTCCGGGCCGCCCGTGACCTGCTGCTCCGGCACCGCGAGGACCAGCCCAGAGCGCACCGGGAGTTCAGCTGGCCCCGGCCCGACCGGTTCAACTGGGCCCTGGACTACTTCGACGCGCTGGCCGAGACCATCCCCGACCGCACCGCGCTGTGGATCGTCGAGGAGGACGGGAGCGAGGCCAAGTACACCTACCAGCACCTGTCCGAGCGCTCCAACCAGGTGGCCAACTGGCTGATCGGCCAGGGCGTGCACCCGGGCGACCGGATCATGCTCATGCTCGGCAATCAGGTCGAACTGTGGGAGACCACACTCGCGGCGATCAAACTCGGTGCCGTCGTCTGCCCGACGGCGCCCATACTCACCGAGAGCGACCTCGTCGACCGGCTGGACCGGGGCGACGTCGCGCACGTGGTGTGCTCCCCCGCGGAGACCGAGAAGTTCGCGCACCTGCGCGGCCACTGGACGCGTGTCTGCGTCGGGTACATGGACGGCTGGCTGAGCTACCCGGACTCGGAGCACGCCGCCCTGGACTTCACGCCGCCGCGCCCGGTCGGCGCCGACGACCCCCTGCTGCTGTACTTCACCTCCGGCACGACCTCCCGGCCCAAGCTGGTCTCCCACTCCCAGCGCTCCTACCCGGTCGGCCACCTGTCGACGATGTACTGGCTCGGCCTCCAGCCCGCCGACATCCACCTGAACATCTCCTCCCCCGGCTGGGGCAAGCACGCCTACAGCAGTGTGTTCGCCCCGTGGAACGCCGAGGCGACCTCCCTGGTGGTGAACCAGGCCCGGTTCGACCCCGAGCGGCTGTTGGACCAGGTCGTCCGCTGTGGCGTGACCACCATGTGCGCGCCGCCCACGGTGTGGCGCATGCTCATCCAGACCGACCTGACCTCCTGGAGCGTGCGGCTGCGCGAGGCGGCCGCCGCGGGCGAGCCACTCAACCCGGAGGTGGTCGACAAGGTGCGCGACGCCTGGGGGATCACCGTCCGCGACGGGTTCGGGCAGACGGAGACGACCATGCTCGTCGGCAACGCTCCCGGGCAGTCCGTCGTGCCCGGGTCGATGGGCCGCCCGCTGCCCGGCTACGACATCGTGCTCACCGACCCCACCACCGACGAGAGGACCGAGACGGGGGAGATCTGCGTCGACCTGTCCGGGGACCCGGTGGGGGTGATGACGGGGTACGCCGACGGCACCGACATGACCCGTGACGTGACCCGGCTCGGCCTCTACCACACCGGTGACCTCGCCGCCCGGGACCCGCGCGGCTACATTACCTATATCGGCCGGATCGACGATGTGTTCAAGGCTTCGGATTACCGCATCTCACCATTTGAACTCGAAAGTGTGCTCGTTGAGCACGAATTCGTCGCCGAGGCCGCGGTCGTCCCCTCCCCCGACCCGCTGCGCCTGTCAGTGGCCAAGGCCTACATCGCCCTGGCCGAGGGCGTGCCCCCGGACGCGGACACGGCCCGCGCCATCCTGACCTACTCCCGCGAGCGTCTCTCCCCTTACAAGAGGGTGCGCCGCCTGGAGTTCACCGATCTTCCGAAGACCGTCTCGGGTAAGATCCGACGTGTACAACTACGGCGGGCCGAAGCCGAGCGCGGCACGGTCACCGACGGCCAGCGCAACCAGCGCGAGTTCTGGGAAGAGGATCTTCCGGGGCTGAAGGACTGATCTGCGCCCCCGGAGCGGAATGGACTCAGGAATTTCCGTCCCACATAGTGAGACGAATCTTTTCCGTGTCTCGTCCGTGTGGTGTTTCCCATCCCGTGTGCGACGCCGACACCCCACACGACCGCGTTCGACCGGCCCGGGCCGCGCTACTGTCAGTCGCGGCGACAGCCAGCACCGACCGAGGGACCGAGGGGAACACGATGCCGAGCACCAACGACACACGGGTGGCGAGTTACCAGCCACTCATCGCCCCCGGGGACCTGCTCAAGGAACTGCCCCTGGGCCACGAGCGCAACTCCCTCGTCGAGGAGTCGCGCGCCGAGGTCAAGCGCGTGCTCGACGGAGAGGACGACCGCCTCCTGGTCGTCGTGGGACCCTGCTCGGTCCACGACCCCGAGTCGGCGATGGACTACGCCCGACGCCTGATCGGCCTCGTGCCTTCCCTGCGCGACGACCTGTGCGTGGTCATGCGCGTGTACTTCGAGAAGCCGCGCACCACCGTGGGGTGGAAGGGCCTGATCAACGACCCGCACCTGAACGACACCTACGACGTCCACCACGGCCTGCGCATCGCCCGCCAGCTCCTGCTGGACATCAACTCTCTGGGACTGCCCGCGGGCACCGAGTTCCTCGACCCGATCACGCCCCAGTACATCGCCGACGCCGTGACCTGGGGCGCGATCGGCGCCCGCACGACCGAGAGCCAGGTGCACCGCCAGCTGAGCAGCGGGCTGAGCACCCCGGTCGGCTTCAAGAACGGCACCGACGGCGACGTTCAGGTCGCCGTGGACGCCGTCGGCGCGGCCGCGGCCTCGCACACGTTCTTCGGCGTCGACCCGACCGGCGCCGGATCGGTCGTGGTCACCGAAGGCAACCCCGACTGCCACGTCATCCTGCGCGGCGGACGGAGCGGCCCCAACTTCGACGCCGAGCCGGTCGAGGCCGCGCTCGACGTCATCGGCCGAGCGGGCCTGCCGCGCCGGCTGATGATCGACGCCAGCCATGCCAACAGCGGCAAGGACCACACCCGCCAGCCCGGTGTCTCCTCCGCCATCGCCGAGCAGGTCGCCGGGGGGCAGACCGGCATCATCGGCGTCATGCTGGAGAGCTTCATCGTGGAGGGCGCCCAGAAGCTGGGCGACCCGGCCGCGCTGACCTACGGCCAGTCGATCACCGACAAGTGCATGGGCTGGGAGACCACCGAGCACGTGCTCTCCGAGCTGGCCGAAGCCGTGCGCCAGCGCCGCAAGAACGCCGCCTGAGCCAGGTCGGACGCGGACGCCGCGAAGACACGGTGTGGGCCCGGCGCGCGCCGGGCCCACACCGTGTCACGAACACGCGGGACGGCGACCCACCGCCGGACACATCAGGCGGCGGCCTCCGGCGGCAGCACACCGAGTTCGACCAGCAGCTCCCGACCGACCCGCTCACGCAGCTCCAGCTGTGACTCGTCCTCGATGTCCACCCGCAGGGCGAAGGTGTGCACATCGTCCCCGTACTCGACCCAGCCGACCCACCACCCCGGCGACGGGTCCACGGTCCCGCCCCATCCGGTCTTGGCGAAGAGGGCGTGGTCACCGACCTCGTCGACCATCGCGATCTCGCGGACGGCGCGCTGGTGCCGCTCCTCCACCGGCAGCTCAGCCCGGGCCAGGCTCGCCAGGAACACGGTCTGCTCCATGGGGGTGACCTCCAGCGGACCCTCCAACCAGAACCGGTCCACCGCGTCCGCGCCGCCGATCTCGCGATTGCCGTAGTCGAACCGGTCCACCCAGGCCGCCATCCGGTCACGACCGACCCTGCGCGCGATCTCCTGGTAGACGGGCACGTTGGACGCGGGCAGGGCGTCACGCATGCTCATGTCCCGCTCCCACTCCGGGACCGGCTGCGGCTCACCGCCGTAGGG
>NZ_ANBC01000487.1 GCF_000341125.1 Nocardiopsis lucentensis DSM 44048
GTGGACGCGGGCACACTGCGGCGGTGGGCCTCCTGCGGATCGACGACGATGGCCGACCGCTCACTCGTGTCATAGAGGACGAAGGTGCCCTCCACCCCCGCCTCGTCGAAGACCCGTTCCAGGTCCTCCCGCTCCACCGAGGGAACGTCACCACCCGCCCGGTCGACGGGCCGCGCGTCGCCGCGGACGTGACCCGCGGTCTCCGGAACCACTGTGGAGCACGCCGCTCCCACCAGAACGGTCACCGCACCCGCCGCGACCGTCAGCACCACCCGACGGCCCGAAACCGCCGTCCGTCTCCCCCACCCGATGTCGGTACCCACTCGCGCCTCCCCACGCGTCGGTTCCCGTTCCACCGAACCCAAGCTAACGGCTGCGCCCCCGCGGTAGGGAGGTTTCGGCCGCGCGCCGTGTAAGACCTCGGCCACCCTTGGGAGCCGAGAGCGGCCACTGCTAGGCTGATCATGTTGCTGACCCCGTACGGGAGAGCGCCCGCGTAGCCAATGTGGGCCGCCGAAGGAGCAATCCCTCCCCGATGAAACCTCTCAGGCACAGTGGACCGTACGGGCGAGACCACTCTGGAAAGCAGGGACACGCGTCCCTCGCCGAAGGTGCAAGCCACGCCGAGCACGTGGTGAAGCTCTCAGGCACAGATGACAGAGGGGGAGGATGGCAACGCCACACACGACAGACGCCCATCCTCTCGGGAGTGCCCATGTCAGAGCCCGCGTCCGCGCCCCGCGCGACAGCGCTGCGCGAGATCCACGAACAATCCGGCGCGACCCTGGTCGACTTCGCCGGATGGCTCATGCCGCTGCGCTACGCCAGCGAGACCGCCGAGCACACGGCGGTCCGCGAGGCCGCCGGGCTCTTCGACCTCTCCCACATGGGTGAGATCCACCTGTCCGGGCCGCAAGCCGCCGAGGCCCTCGACCACGCCCTGGTCGGCCACCTGTCCAAGGTGAAGGTCGGCCGCGCCCGTTACACCATGATCACCGCCGCCGACGGCGGAGTCCTGGACGACCTCATCGTCTACCGCCTCGGCGAGGAGGAGTACCTCGTCGTGGCCAACGCGGCCAACGTGTCCGTGGTCGCCGATGCCCTCACCGAACGGGCCAAGGCCTTCGACGTCGAGGTCACCGACCAGTCAGCCGAATACGCGCTGATCGCCGTCCAGGGCCCGCGCGCGGTGGACATCCTGGCCCCGCTCACCGACGCCGAGCTCGACGGGATCCGCTACTACGCGGGCTACGAGCACACCGTGGCCGGGGTCCCCGTGCTGCTCGCCCGTACCGGCTACACCGGCGAGGACGGGTTCGAGATCTTCATCCGCCCCGCCGACCGCGCCCCGCACGTGTGGAAGACCCTCATGGCGGCGGGCGCCGAGTACGGTCTGGTCCCCGCCGGACTCTCCGCTCGCGACACCCTGCGCATGGAAGCGGGGATGCCGCTGTACGGGCAGGAGCTCACCGCCGACCTCACCCCCTTCGACGCCGGTCTCGGCCGCGTGGTCAAGTTCGACAAGCCGGGTGACTTCGTCGGCCGCGCCGCCCTGGAGGAATCCGCGCGCACCGCGCGCGAACGCCGCCTCATCGGCCTCGCCTCCCGCGGCCGCCGCCCGCTGCGCAAGGGCCAGGACGTCCTGCGCGACGGCGCCGTCGTCGGCACCATCACCAGTGGCGCGCCCTCACCCACCTTGGGCCGCCCCATCGCCATGGCCTACGTGGACGGCGACCTCGACACCACGACCGGCGCGTTCACCGTGGACGTGCGCGGACGCGGTGAGGACGTCGACGTGGTCGAGCTGCCGTTCTACAAGCGGCAGTCGTGACAGCCCGGGCCCCACACCCCTGGGGCCCACCCACCCCCACGGCGGGATCCCCGACCCGGGGACCGGCACGTACGGGGTGTGACCAGGCGTAGGCCGGGCCGGGGCGCCGCACGCGCGCACGGCAGGATGAAGGTATATCTCCAAGGAGAGTCGAAGTGAGCGTTCCCACGGAGCTGGGTTACACCGACAAACACGAGTGGGTCCGGATCGAGGACGGTGTCGCCACCGTCGGGATCACGGAGTTCGCCGCCGAGTCGCTGGGCGACATCGTGTACGTCGAGCTCCCCGAGGCGGGCACCGAGGTGACCGCCGGGGAGACCTGCGGCGAGGTGGAGTCCACCAAGTCCGTCAGCGACATCTACTCGCCGGTGAACGGTGAGGTCGTCGAGGTCAACGAGGCCCTCGAAGACACACCGGAGACGGTCAACTCCAGCCCCTACGAGGACGGGTGGCTGTTCCGGGCACGGGTCTCCGGGGAACCCTCCGACCTGCTCTCCGCCGAGGAGTACCAGGCTCTGACCAAGGATGAGGAGTAGGCCTCCGATGGCTACCGACAAGACCGTGCTCAACCAGAGCCTCAGTGAGCTGGACCCGGAGGTGTCGGCGGCGGTCGACGCCGAGCTGGCGCGCCAGCGCGAAACCCTGGAGATGATCGCTTCGGAGAACTTCGCTCCGCAGGCGGTCCT
>NZ_ANBC01000488.1 GCF_000341125.1 Nocardiopsis lucentensis DSM 44048
CGGCGTGAGAGCACCCGGGCGAACGTTTCCGGCCACAGCACTAGGCGCGGCGGGGCGACCGATCGGATCGCAGGCGGCCCTTGCGGACCGGACCCGACCGTCCAGGGAGGGCGGGCCCGGTCCGTCACCCGTCCGCCCGGAGGCGGGGCGCGGCACACTGGCGGCGGTCTCCGGGCTGACGGGGAGAGGCCAGGGTGCCGGTCAGGCCAACCGGGTGGCCCGAAGCCCGTCGAGCGGATACTCCCGTGGGAGCGTGGCCGTGTCACCGGGGACGGTGATCTGCACGGTGATGGGGCGCGATGACCCGGCGGTCAGGAGCTGGTCGGCCTGGGAGCTCAGGTACGCCTTGCCGCCCTCGTAGATGACGTCGACTCCCGAGGCCTGGACCTTGGCGCCCTGCAGCGTCGGCAGGTCGAATGAGATCCGGAACGTGCGCACATCCGCGTTCTTGCCCGTGTCGCCGTTCCTGTCGGCCGCGGTGAGGGTCAGCTCGAAGCTGTACACCCTGCCCCGCGGGTCGTAGTTCTCCCACGAGGTGTTGAACTTCTTCGTCACGGTGATCTCGTCATAGCTGGGCTTGACGGGCATCTGCGTGATGAGCCCAGCTCCGTTCATGACCTCCAGGCCGTC
Source organism: Nocardiopsis lucentensis DSM 44048 (assembly GCF_000341125.1). Lineage (GTDB taxonomy): Bacteria > Actinomycetota > Actinomycetes > Streptosporangiales > Streptosporangiaceae > Nocardiopsis > Nocardiopsis lucentensis. The sequence continues at coordinate 631 of NZ_ANBC01000488.1, forward strand.
CACGGGGATCTTCCCGTTGCCGATGCGCTCGGCCTGGTCGGGGATGTGATCGGTGGTCATGTCCAGGTGGTTGACGTTTCCGGCGGAGTCCACGGCGTAGAAGTTGCCGACGGTGTCGAAGAACATGGCCGAGTAGGAGCGCCGGGACCCGGCGGACGCGCTCGCCTCGGCGGGCTTGAAGACGGCCTGCTTGAGTACGGTCTTCATGGGGTCCCTGCCCGGGTCCACGTGGAGCAGGTCGCCGTTGTCGCCCTCCACCGAGATCAGCCGGTGGTCTTTCGGGTGGCGGGCGAAGTCATCCCATCGGCCTCCGCCCGGTCGGGGCCCGGGGGTCGCCGTCTTGGTCGTCACGTCGATCGAGTGGCTGGGGCCGTTGGGGTCGCCCGCGATGAACAGGGTCTTGCCGTCGGCGCTCATGTCTCCGTCGTACCAGGTCACGTCGCTGGGCAGATCCTTGACGCGGTGGCTGTCGAGTGTGCCCGCCTCGACGTCGATGGTGATGAGGTCGCCGCCGCTGACGGCGAAGAGCAGGGGCTCTTTGCCGTCTCCTCGGTACTGGGCTCCCATGGCGGTGTATCCGGGCTCGTACGGGGGCACGTTCTCGGCCAGGCGGGTGTCGCCATCGATCGGATCGAATCGGTAGATCCTGGTGTTGTTCCTGCCTACCGCGAGGTACACCTTACGATGCGTCACTCAGAGTCTCCTGTTGGAGTCGGGTGTCGATGCTTGTTCGGGTCCTGCCGGTGCGCAGCGGCCCATCCGGGGAAGAGCGCGCCGCCTCCGGGGGATCCTCACGCTCCGATGGTTTCAGGACTGCTCGCTGTTACCGGATAGTACGGTTTTGTGTGACTTTTGATACACGGAGCGTTTCTCGGTGTGCTTCGCGGAGCTGGAGCACGAGCACGGCCCGGGTGGTCCCTCCGGCCCGGCGGAGCCGACGTCCCTCTCCCGCCGCGCCACCGCCGCAGGGATCTCCTTGCTCCGACGACGGTGCGGCGGGGCCGGGGGGG
>NZ_ANBC01000489.1 GCF_000341125.1 Nocardiopsis lucentensis DSM 44048
CCGGGGGTGTCAGGCGAACGGCAGGCCGGTGTAGTTCTCCGCCAGGTCGGCCGCGGCGAAGGGCGAGGTGGCCACCCGGTCGAGTTGGGACAGCTGCAGACGGGTGTCGAACCCCGGCTGCCCGGGGTCGGTGTGCAGGGTCGTGGTCATCAGGTACGAGAAGTGCTCCGCCCGCCACACCCGCCGCAGACAGGTCGCGGAGTAGGCCTCCAGTTGCTCCGTCGACCCGGTCGTGCGCAGATGCGCGAACGCCCGGGCCAGGACGGCCACGTCGGAGACGGCCAGGTTGAGCCCCTTGGCGCCCGTGGGCGGCACGATGTGCGCGGCGTCCCCGGCCAGGAACAGGCGGCCGTGCCGCATCGGCTCGGTCACCGAACTGCGCATCGGCAGCACCGACTTGGCGGTGATCGGCCCCCGGTTCAGGTGCCACGTCCCGTCGGCGCCCAGGCGCGCGTCCAGTTCGTCCCAGATCCGCTCGTCCGGCCAGTCCGCCGGGTCCTCGCCGTTGGCCACCTGGAGGTAGAGGCGGCTCACCGACGGGGAGCGCATGCTCGCCAACGCGAAGCCCCGGTCCGAGTGGGCGTAGACCAGCTCGTCGTAGGCGGGCGGGGCCTCGGCCGTCACCCCCAGCCACGAGTACGGGTAGACGCGCTCGAAGGTGCGGCTCCCCCCCCGCGGGGCGGCCTGGCGGGCCACCCCGTGGTAGCCGTCGCAGCCCACCACGTAGTCGCAGGTGAGGGTGTGCTCCCGACCCTGGTGGGTGTAGCGGACGGTGCAGCGGTCGGCGTCGATCCCCTCCACCGCGTGGACGGGGGCCTCGAACAGCAGGGGCTCTCCGTCGGCCAGGCGCAGGGCGACCAGGTCCTTGACCATCTCCGTCTGGGCGTACACCCAGACCCGGCGGCCCCCCGTCAGGGACGGGAAGTCGACGCGGTGGCTGCGGCCGTCGAAGCGCAGTTCGATCCCGTCGTGCGGGATGCCCTCGCGGTCCAGCCGGTCGGCGGCACCCGCCTCGCGCAGCGTCTCCACCGTCCCCTGCTCCATGATTCCGGCGCGCTGGCGCTGTTCCACGTAGTCGCGGTCGCGGCTCTCCAGCACGACGCAGTCGAGGCCCGAGCGGTGCAGCAGCCGCGCCAGGAGGAGCCCGGCGGGGCCCGCCCCGATGACGGCGACGGTGGTCTGGCGTGGGTGGGACACGGTCACTCCTCGTTGAGGTCGGCCAGCACGCGCTGGGCGGTGGCGAAGGCGGAGTTGGCGGCGGGCACCCCGCAGTAGATCGCGGACTGCAGGATCACCTCGCCGATCTCGTCGGGGGACAGGCCGTTGGTGAGGGCGGCGCGCACGTGCATGGCCAGCTCGTCGTGGTGCCCGCGCGCGACCAGGGCGGTCAGCGTCACACAGCTGCGGGTGCGCCGGTCCAGACCGGGGCGGGTCCAGATCTCACCCCAGGCGTAGCGGGTGATGAGGTCCTGGAAGTCGGCGGTGAACGCGGTGGTGCGCGCCACCGCGCGGTCGACGTGCGCGTCGCCGAGGACGGCCCGCCGCACGGCCGTCCCGGCCGCGTGCCGCCCGCCGTCGGTGCCGGGGGACAGGTGCCCGAGCAGGGCGGCGGTGACGGCCTCGGGCCGTTCGACCCCCGCCAGGTGGCCCGCGCCGCCGATCTCGGTCAGGTTCGCGCCGGGGATCCCGTCGGCCAGCACGCGCCCGTGTGCGGGCGGGGTGGCGCGGTCCCCGCGACCGGAGACGACGAGGGTCGGTGCTCCGACGTCGCCGAGGCGGTCCCGCAGGTCGTGGGCGGCCAGGGCGTCGCAGCAGGCGGCGTAGCCCGCGGGGTCCGTGCGTTCCAGGTCGGCCAGGAGTCCTTTGCCCGCGAGGGTGTCGGCGGTGCCGGGGTCGGCGAACCAGCGTCGCGGGGCCGTGCCGAGCAGGGCGGCGGTCCCCTCCCGCCGCACCAGGTCGGCGCGCTCGCGCCACGCCGCGGGGTCGCCGAACCGTGCGGACGAGCAGACCAGGACCAGGGAGGCCACCCGCTCGGGGTGGTGCGCGGCCAGGTGGGCGCCGACGGCCCCGCCCAGGGAGACCCCGGCGTAGTGGAAGGTCGCCCAACCCCGGGCGTCGGCCAGGTCGAGGACGAGGCGGGCCAGGTCGGCGACGGTGGCCCCGGATTCCGATAGGACGGAGGCGGGCGAGCGGCCGTGGCCGGGCAGGTCGTAGCGCAGGACCCGGTGGTCGCGGGCCAGGGCGGGCAGTTGGGGGTCCCACACGGACAGGGAGGTGCCCAGGGAGGGGCCGAGGATCAGCGGCGGCGCGCCCTCGGGGCCGTCGAGGCGGTGGTGGAGCGGGTCGGTCACGGGTTCTCCGTCAGATGTTCGGGGACGTCCGCCGGGCCTGGGGAGCTCACCGGGAGCCTCGTCGGCGAGGACGTCGGCGGGTCGGGTGTCGGGGCGCCCGGCGCCGGTGTGGGCGCGCTGGGCCGTTCGCGTCCTCCGGGCGCGGGAGGGCCGGGTCCCTTCGAGGGGCGAACCGCCCGTCTCCGCGGAGACGGGCGGGTGCGGCGGCCTCACCCGGATCCTCGGGGGTCGGCCAGGGCGCGGTCGACCAGGAGGGGCGCGGCACCGAGGTAGGCGGCCGGGTCGGTCAGGTCCGCGAGGAACCCCTCCGGCGGGTCCGCGAGATCGGGCGCGTCGCGCAGGACCTCGGCCAGGGGCAGGCCCTCCTCGGCCGCGCGGCGGGACGCGCGGGTGAGCAGCTCCTTGGCGCGGGCGCGGCCGACCCGGGCGGCCAGGGCGGCGGCGATCCGCTCGGAGGGGATCCGCCCG
>NZ_ANBC01000490.1 GCF_000341125.1 Nocardiopsis lucentensis DSM 44048
CCCGCGTGGCGTTCGTCCTCGCAGGCGAGCCCCGACAGCAGGACCGAGGCCAGGGCGGGCAGCTGTCGGGCGGCCGCGCAGACCAGGGCGGCCCGCACCGGGTTGGCCTTGTGCGGCATCGCCGAGGAGCCGCCCCCGGAGGCCTCGGCGACCTCGGCGACCTCGGTGCGCGACAGCACCAGCACGTCGGCGGCGATCTTGCCGAGCGCTCCGGCGGTGAGGGCGAGCGCGGCGCCCAGGTCGGCGACCGGGGTGCGCAGGACGTGCCAGGGCAGGCGCGGTTCGGCCAGACCGGTCCGGCGCGCGTACGCGGCCAGCAGGCGCGGGCCCGTGTCGGGTGACCGGTCGGGGGCGTACTCCGCGAACGCCGCCAGGGTTCCGGCGGCGCCGCCGAGTTGGACGGGCAGTGCGGTGCGGACGGCGGTCAGCCGGTCGCGGGCGTCGAGCACCAGGTGGCGCCAGCCCGCCGCCTTCAACCCGAAGGTGGTGGGGACGGCGTGCTGGGTGAGCGTGCGCCCGGCCATCGGGGTGTCGCGGTGCCGGGAGGCCAGGTCGGCCAGGGCGCGTTCGGTCCGGGTCAGGTCCCGCAGGACCGGGCCCAACACACGTGTCGCCACCAGCATGGCCGCCGTGTCCATGACGTCCTGGCTGGTGGCGCCCCGGTGGACGTGGGGCGCGTGCTCCTCGCCCACCGCCGCGGTCAGGTCGGCGACCAGCGCGATCACCGGGTGGCCGTCCGCGCGTGCGCGCAGGGCCAGGTCACGCGGGTCGAAGCGGGCGGGATCGGCGGCCCCGGCGACGGCCAACGCGGCGGAGGGCGGGACCAGGCCCACGTCCGCCTGGGCCGCGGTCAGGGCGGCCTCCGCGTCCAGCATCGCCGTGAGGAAGGCGGCGTCGCCCGTGGCGTCCTCGGCCGCCGACCCCGCCCGTCCCGGGGCGAGCAGGCCGGTGTCGAGCGGGTCGGTGTCGGGTGGGTCCGGGCGGGTCGGATCACTCATGGGAACTCCAGGAACACGGTCTCGCCCGCACCCTGGAGGCGGACGTCGAAGCGGTGGACACGGGGTGTGCCGGGCTCGGGTCGGGCGAGCAGGGTGGCGCGCCGCCGCGGGGGGAGGGCGGCGAGCAGCGCGTCGTCGGGATCGTCGACGAGGTAGGCGCGGGTGTACAGGTGGTGCAGCAGGCCGCGGGCGAAGACCGCCACACACACGTACGGCACGCCGCCGGGCGGCAGCGTCCGCACCAGCCAGTGCCCGTCGGCGTCCGTCGCCACCCGCCCGAACCCGGTGAAGTCCGCCCCGTGGCGGCCGACCACGCGTCCGGTCACCGCGTCACGGCGCATCGACCCCGGTGCGCCGGTGCGCGATCCGTCCGGTGCGGGTTGCCAGGTCTCCACGATCGCGTCCGGAACGGGTTGCCCGTCACCGTCCAGGACCCGTCCGCGCAGAGTGAGCGTGTCCGGGTGGTGCGGGGGAGCCACGTCCGCGCCGCCGGTGAAGGGCAGGGCGTAGCCGAAGAACGGGCCGACGGTGTGCGACGGCGTGGGCGCGGGGCTCATCGGTCGTCCTCCTCGTTCTCGGCCCAGGTGGCGGCAGGTCCGTCCAGGACGATGTCCCACCGGTAGCCCAGCGACCACTCGGGCACGGACAGACCGTGGTCGTAGGCGGCCACGAGGCGGTCGCGCGCGGCCGGGTCGGTCACGGACTGCAGGATGGGGTCGAGCGGCAGCAGCGGGTCCCCCGGGAAGTACATCTGGGTCACCAGCCGTTGCGTGAACGCCTCGCCGAACAGGGAGAAGTGGATGTGCGCGGGGCGCCAGGCGTTGGTGTGGTTGCGCCACGGGTAGGCGCCCGGGCGGATCGTGGTGAACGAGTACCGTCCCTCGTCGTCGGTCAGGCAGCGGCCGAACCCGGTGAAGTTGGGGTCCAGCGGCGCCGGGTGCTGGTCGCGCTGGTGGGCGTAGCGGCCTGAGGCGTTGGCCTGCCAGATCTCCACCAGCTGCCCGCGCACCGGTCGGCCCCGCCGGTCCAGTACGCGGCCGGTGACGGTGATGCGCTCGCCGAGCGGTTCACCCGCGTGGTGCCGGGTCAGGTCCCGGTCGAGGTCGGTGACGTCGGTGACGCCGAAGGCCGGTCCGGTCAGCTCGACCGCCTCGGGGTCGCGCACCGGGATCAGCGGGTGGGTGGGGTGGCGCAGCGCGCTGCCGCGGTAGGGCGGGAAGTCGCGCGGCGGGTGGTCCCCGGCGTGGGCGGCGGCCTGGGCCTTGGCGATCTCGGTGTCGATGGCGGACTGGGTGAGGTCCGGTGGCAGTGCGGTCATGGTGGTCCCTGGGGAGGAGGGGAGGGGTGGATTCCGTGGTGTGGGGCGGGTCGCCCCGTGGTGGACCGGGGCGGTCCCCTAGCGTTCGAGGACCAGGGCCAGACCCTGGCCGACACCGACGCACAGGGCGGCGACCCCGGTGCCGCTCCCGGCCCGGGCGAGCTGGTGGGCGACGGTTCCGGCCAGGCGGGCGCCGGAGGCGCCCAGCGGGTGCCCGAGAGCGATGGCTCCGCCGAGCGGGTTGAGGACCGCCCGGTCGAACTCGGGCCACTCGGCCAGGCAGCCCAGGACCTGGGCGGCGAACGCCTCGTTGAGTTCGAGTACGTCCACGTCGGTGAGGGAGCGCCCCGCCCGTGACAGGGCGCGGTTGACCGCCTCGACGGGGCCGAGCCCGAACCAGTGCGGTTCGACGGCGCTGACGGCGCTGGCCGAGATCCGGGCGAGCGGTGCGCGCCCGGTGGCGCGCACCCCCTCCTCGTCGGCGAGCAGCAGGGCGGCGGCGCCGTCGCTGAGCGGGGAGGCGTTGCCCGCCGTCACCGTCCCGTCCTCGGCCCGGAAGGAGGGCCTCAGCCTGGCCATCGCCTCCAGTGACGCGTCCGGCCGCACGCCCTCGTCGCGGTCGACCGTGACCGCCCCGCCCCGTCGCCGGGGCACCCGGACGGGGACGGTCTCGGCGTCGAACAGCCCCTGCTCCTGTGCGGCGGCCGCCTTGAGGTGGCTCTCCAGCGCGAACTCGTCCTGCCGCTCACGGGTGATGCCGTGCTCGTCGGCGATGAGCTCGGCGGACTCGCCCAGCGGTACCGTCCACCGCGGCTCCATGGCCGGGTTGACCATCCGCCAGCCCAGGGTGGTGGAGTACAGCTCCGCGTGGCCCGCGGGGAAGGCGCGGTCGCTCTTGGGGAGTACGTAGGGGGCGCGGGTCATCGACTCCACCCCTCCGGCGACCAGGACGGACGCGTCGCCCAGGGCGATGGCGCGGGCCGCCTGGACGACGGCCTCCAGCCCGGAGGCGCACAGCCGGTTGACGGTCACCCCGGGCACCGAGGTGGGCAGCCCGGCGAGCAGGGCGGCCATCCGGCCCACGTTGCGGTTCTCCTCGCCCGCGCCGTTGGCGTTGCCGAGGTAGACGTCGCCGATCCGGTCCGGGTCCAGGTCGGGGGTCCGCTCCAGCAGGGCGCGGACGGTGTGCGCGGCCAGGTCGTCGGGGCGCACGGCCGCGAGCGCGCCGTCGTAGCGGCCCACGGGGGTGCGGACGGCGTCGACGACGTAGACGTCCCTGGTCCTCATGCCGACACCCCCTCGCCGACGCGGACGCGCGCGCCGGTTCGGGCGGCGAGCTCCTCCGCGGTGACCCCGGGCGCGGTCTCCACGAGGGCGAGTCCGTCGTCGGTGACGTCCAGGACGCCCAGGTCGGTGATGATCCGGTCGACGCAGGCGCGGCCGGTGAGGGGGAGCGCGCACTCCTCGACGATCTTGGGGCCGCCGTCCCTGGCCGTGTGCGCCATGGTGACGATGACGCGGCGGGCGCCGTGCACCAGGTCCATGGCCCCGCCGATGCCGGTGACCAGTTTCCCGGGGACCGACCAGTTGGCGAGGTCGCCGCGGGCGGAGACCTGCATGGCGCCCAGTACGGCGGTGTCGACGTGGCCGCCGCGGATCATCCCGAACGACAGCGCGGAGTCGAAGAAGGAGGCGCCGGGCAGGACGGTGACGGTCTCCTTGCCCGCGTTGATCAGGTCGGGGTCGACCTCGTCCTCGCGGGGGTAGGGGCCGGTGCCGAGGATGCCGTTCTCCGACTCCAGCACCACCTCCACCCCCGGCGGCAGGTGGCCCGGGATCAGGGTGGGCAGCCCGATGCCGAGGTTGACGTACTCGCCGTCGCGCAGTTCGCGCGCGGCGCGGGCGGCGATCTGCTCGCGTGTCCAGCTCATCGGGTGGTCCCCTCCGTCACGGTGCGCTTCTCGATGTACTTCTCGGCGGCCTGTTCGGGGCTCAGCTCCACGACCCGCTGCACGAACACGCCGGGCAGGTGCACGTGGTCGGGGTCGATCTCGCCCGGCTCGACCAGCTCCTCCACCTCGGCCACGGTGACGCGTCCGGCCATGGCGGCCAGCGGGTTGAAGTTGCGGGCGGAGCGGCGGAAGACGAGGTTGCCGTGTCGGTCGCCCCTGGCGGCCCGGACCAGGGCGAAGTCGGTGGTGATGGCGTGTTCCAACACATGCGGGACACCGTCGAAGCCGCGGACCTCCTTGGGCGGGGAGGCGACGGCCACGCCGCCGTCGCCGTCGTAGCGCCAGGGCAGTCCGCCGTCGGCGACCTGGGTGCCGACCCCGGCCGGGGTGTAGAAGGCGGGGATGCCGCTGCCGCCCGCGCGCAACCGCTCGGCGAGCGTGCCCTGCGGGATGAGTTCGAGCTCCAGCTCGCCCGCCAGGTACTGCCGGGCGAACTCCGCGTTGGAACCGACGTAGCTGCCGGTGACCCTGCCGATCCGCCCCGCGGACAGCAGGACCGCCAGCCCGGTGTCCATGGCGCCGCAGTTGTTGGACACGACCGCGAGGTCGGTGGCGCCCTGGTCGAGCAGGGCCCGGATGAGGACCGCCGGGACACCGCTGACGCCGAAGCCGCCGACCGCGAGCGAGGCCCCGTCGTGGACGTCCGCCACCGCCTCCGCGGCCGTGGCCACCACCTTGTCCATCCGTTCCCACCCTCTTTTGTTCGCTGAGTGAACTAAAGTTCATTTATGAACCGCTGCGAGTTTCGCCTGACCACCTCAGGTGTGTCAAGGCCCGGTAGCGTTCGATCGAAGCGAGGAACAGTGGAGGTCCGCATGCAGGCCAGCGCGACGACGCCAGCCAAGGCCAACGGAGAGTCCGTGGCCACCCTGGAACGGGGGCTGGCCGTCGTGCGCGCGCTCGCCGCGGCCCCCTCGACGCGCATGCGCCGAAGCGACCTGGTCCGCTCGACCGGCCTGGCCCGGGCCACCGTCGACCGGGTCACCCGCACCCTCGCCCACCTCGGCTACCTGAGGATCGAGGACCAGGACGCCGTGCTCGCGCCGCGTCTGAGCGAGATCGGCAACGCCTACCTCGCCGCCGACCCCCTCACCGACGCCGTGGACGGCCCCGCGCGAAGGCTGGCCGACGAACTCGACGAGTCCGTGTCGGTGTGCGTTCCCGACGGAGACGGCGCGCGCTTCGTCATCCAGTGCCCCCGGCGGCGCGCCATGGCGGTCACCTTCCACGTCGGCGACCTGCTGCCCGCCGAACGCTGTGCGCCCGGAGCGCTCTTCGCCGCCGACTGGGACGAGGACACCTGGCGGCACTGGCGTAGGCGCGTCACCACCGGTTCCGACGCCGACTTCCCGGCTCTGCCGCCGGGCACGGCGCCGACGGCGCCGGAGCGAGGCGAGGACTTCCCCGGACTGGTGGCCCGCGCCGCGCGCACGGCACTGGCGGTGGACGATCAGCTCGTCGAACCCGGACTGGTCGCGGTGGCCGTGCCCGTGGCGGGACCGGGCGGGCGCGTCCGCTGCGCGGTGAGCGTCGTCAGCCACACCAGCCGCCACACCGCCGACAGCCTCACCGAGTACGCGCTGCCCCGGCTGCGCGCCTGCGCCGAGGCCACCTCCGAGGCGTTGGCGGAGCCCGAACCGGCGCCGGAGGCGCCTTCCGAGACGGTGCCGTCCGTGCACGCCGACGCCCTGCGCGCGGCCAAGGGCGAACTGGGCGCGGACTTCCTCCAGTCGCTGGCCCGGGGGCTGGCGGTCCTGACCTATCTGCGCGCCCCGGGCGGACGCACCCTGAGCGAGGTCGCCGAGGCCACCGGTCTGGCCCGGGCCACCGTCCGCCGGTCCCTGCTCGCGCTGGTCCAGCTCGGGTACGTGGCCCAGGACGGGCGGACCTTCACCCTCCTGCCGCGCGTCCTGGAACTGGGCCACGCGCCGCTGTCCCGGCTCACCTTCGAGCGGATCGCCACCCCGCACCTGGCCGACCTGGTGCGCCGGGTGCACGACTCGGCGTCCGTGTCCGTGCTCGACGGCGACGACATCCGCTACGTGGCGCGCGTGGCCACCACCCGCATCATCGGCGTGGACCTGGGGGTGGGCACCCGGCTACCCGCCTATCCCACGTCGATGGGCCGGGTCCTGCTGGCCGGGCTCCCGCCGGAGGATCTCGCCGACCGGCTCCCCCCCCCCCC
>NZ_ANBC01000491.1 GCF_000341125.1 Nocardiopsis lucentensis DSM 44048
CGGGGAGCTCGCGGCCGCCGTGGCCGAGGCCCGCGGCTCGGGATACGCCCTGGTCGACCAGGAGCTGGAGGAGGGCCTGTGCTCGATCGCGGTACCCGTCCGTGACCGGGCCGGGCACGTCGCGGCCGCCGTGAACGTCGCCGCGCACGCCGCCCAGCGGGGCGCGGACTCCCTGCGCGAGGAGGTCCTGCCGGAACTGCGGGCGGCGGCCGGTCGGATCGAGGCCGACCTGGCCCCCGCCCGTGAGCGCAACCCCGGGGCCCTGCCGTCCTGACGGCGGGGCCCCGGGCGCGCCTCGTCCCGTGCGCGGGTCAGGCCGGGGTGACCTCCACGGGCAGACGCTTGATGCCGTTGACGAAGTTGGAGCGTACCCGCGGGACGTCGCCGGTCAGGCGGATGTCGCCGATGCGGGGGATGAGCTCCTCGAACATGATGCGGATCTCGGTGCGGGCCAGCAGGTTGCCCAGGCACAGGTGCGGGCCGCCCTTGCCGAAGGTGACGTGGTCGTTGTCCTCGCGGGTGACGTCGAAGTCGTACGGGTCGCCGAACGCCTCCTCGTCGCGGTTGCCCGAGGCGAACCACATGACCACCTTGTCCCCCTCGCGGATGCGCCTCCCGCCGAGTTCGGTGTCGCGGGTGGCGGTACGGCGGAAGTGGTAGACGGGTGAGGCCCAGCGCAGGAACTCCTCCACCGCGTTCGGGATCAGGGACGGGTCGCGGCGCAGCAGGTCGAGCTGGTCGGGGTGCTGGATCAGGGCGTGCATCGCGTGGGAGATGGTGTGCCGGGTGGTCTCGTTCCCGGCCACCACCAGCAGCAGGAAGTAGTTGTCGAAGTCCCGCGGCGAGAGCGGCACACCGTCACGGGGGGTCGTGTTGACCAGCTTGGAGACCAGGTCGGCGCCGTCGCCCCCGCGCCGCCGCCGGGCCAGCTCCCGCCCGTACTCGAACACCTCCAGCGAGGCGGGGGAGCGGAAGGGCAGGTCGCGGTACTGCTCGCTCTCCTGGCTGCCGAGCAGGACGTCGGCGTAGTCGGGGTCGGTGTTGCCGATGATGCGGTTGCCCCACTCGATGAGTTGGAGGTTGTCCTCCTCGGGCACGTCCAGCAGGCGGGCGAGCACGTTGATCGGGAAGTCCGCCGAGACCTCCTCGACGAAGTCGAAGCGGCCCTTGGCCAGGGCGGTGTCGAGCGTGCGGGCGGTCAGACCGCGCAGGAAGTCGGTGTAGCTGTTGATGACGCTCGCGCCGAACTGCCGCTGGATGACGCTGCGCAGGGCGCGGTGGCGCACCCCGTCCAGCTCCAGGATGGAGGCGCGCCTCCTGACCTGGTCGTCGTCGACCTCCTCCAGGTTGACGAACCTCGTCGAGGTGAAGGTCTCGGGGTCGCGGTCCACGCGCGCGATGTCGGCGTGGCGGGTGACCGCCCAGAAACCCGCGTTGGGTTCAGGTTCGGGCTGCCAGTGGACGGGGTCCTCGTGGCGCAGGGTGTGGAACATGCGCCAAGGGGTGATCCCGTCGGCGAACCTCCCGGGGTCGGCCAGGTCGACCTCGTCGAGCGGCATCGGTTCGGGGGCGGCGGTGGTGCGGGTGGTCAAGACCGTCTCCTTGGTCGTCACAGGTGGTGGGCGTACTCGGTGAACTCCCAGTCGGTCACGTGCCGGTGGAAGCGTTCGACCTCGTCGCGCTTGTAGGAGAGGAAGGGGGCGGTGAACTCCTTGCCGAGGACCTCGGTGAGGTCGGTGTCCGCCTCCAGCGCGTCGAGCGCGGCGGACAGGTTCGTGGGCAGGACCGCGGCGCGGGCGGCGTCGTAGCCGTAGCCCTCCAGCGGTGCGGGCGGCTCCTCTCCGGCGACCACGCCGAGAAGAGCGGCGGCGGCGGTGCCGGCGACCAGCAGGTACGGGTTGGCGCTGGCGTCGCCCAGGCGCAGCTCGAACCGGGCGGCCGGGCCGCGCTCGGGCGGGACGCGCACCATGGCGCTGCGGTTGTCCAGACCCCAGTCGATCAGCCACGGCGCGAGGGTGTCGGGGCCGAACCGTTTGTAGGAGTTGACCGTGGGGTTGGCAAGGGCGGCGAGCGCGGGGGCGTGGGCCAGGATGCCCGCGATGGCGTGGCGTGCGGTGCCGGACAGCCCGAAGGCGCCCCCGGGGTCGTCGAAGGCGTTGTGTTCCCGGTCGTCGTCGCAGGACATGTGCAGGTGGAAGCCGGACCCGCCGGCGTCGTTGAACGGCTTGGCCATGAAGGTCGCGAGCCGGTTCTCGGCGCGGGCGAGCTCCTTGACCGCCGCCTTGAACCGGAACGCCCGGTCGGCGGCGTCGAGGGCGTCGGAGTGGTCGAGGTTGATCTCGAACTGGGCGCCGTCGAACTCGTGGTTGCCGTTGGTGACGCCGATGCCCAGGCCGTGCAGCGCGCGCAGGGTGCGCAGCAGGTGGTTGTCGGGGTCGGCGCGCCGTCCGGCGGTGTAGATGTGGCCGGTCGCCTCGGTGTAGCGGCGCCAGGCGCCGTCGGCGCCGGGGGAGCACAGGAAGTACTCCAGCTCGGGGCCGACGATCGGGTGCAGTCCGTGCTCGGCGCACCGGTCCAGGACCGAGCGCAGGAGGTCGCGGGGGGATTCGGGGGCGGGCCTGCCGGTGGCCGGGTCGGTGACCTCGCCCAGGCACCAGGCGACGCCGGGCTCCCAGGGCAGGGGGAGCAGCGTGTCCAGGTCGGGGCGGACGGTGATGTCGGGCAGGCCCGCGTCCAGACCGCCCGGGACCGGGACGACGTCCCCCCGGGGGCTGGTGTGGTACACGGCGCGGCAGAAGGCGAGTCCGTGCTCGACGGCGGTGGGCAGTTGTCCGACGAGGACGTCGCGGGCCCGGTCGGTGCCGATGAGGTCGGGGTAGGCCACGCGGACGACGTCGGTGCCGGACGCGGTGAGGCGGTCGATGCTCTGGCGGAGGGTCGCGGGGTCGTGAGCGCTCACCGGAGTCTCCTCGTGGTGGATGGGGTGAGACGGGGCCGGGCGCGGTGTCGATGCGGGTCGGCGCGGTGCCCGGCTTTCATTTGGGATCAAACGTTATGCACTGCCCGGATGCTGTGCAAGAGGTCACACGAAAAAAATTATCCGGATGGATAGCCATTGACCAGCCCTCTGGCGTGTGCGTATGTTGTTTGGGACCAAACGAGTTGCGGGAGTGCGGGTCTCCGCGTTTCCGCAGGCCAGGGGGTCGTCCCGAGGGGCGGCCCCTGGCCGACCCGCCTTCGGGCTTTCCGTTCCGACGCCCTCACGACCCAGGAGGACCGGCTATGCAGGTCGTCGTCGACATGAACAAGTGCAAGGACCACGGCCAGTGCGTCTTCGCCGCACCCGACATCTTCCAGCTCGACGCCGAGGCGCATCTGACCTACGTCAGCGACCCCGACGAGTCGCTGCGCGCCGACGCCGAGGACGCCGCCGACGTCTGCCCGCTCCAGGCCATCCGGATCGAGGGCTGAGGCCGTGTCCGGTACCCGCACCCGCCGCGTCGTCGTGGCCGGGGCGTCCATGGGCGGTCTGCGCTCCGCCGAACAGCTGCGAGCCGCCGGGTGGACCGAGGCGATCACGGTGGTCGGCGCCGAGCCCCACATGCCCTACAACCGCCCTCCGCTGTCCAAGGAGATCCTGGCCGGGAAGGCTTCGTTCGACTCCCTGGCCCTCACCCCCAAGGCGAGCACCGCCGACGTCGAGTGGCGGCTGGGCGCCGCCGTGGCCTCCGCCGACCTGAACCGGCGCCGCCTGGTCCTGGACGACGGGGAGGAGGTCGCCTTCGACGGCCTGGTCGCCGCCACCGGCGTGCGCGCCCGGCGACTGCACTGTCCCGGCCCCACGGTCGGCCGCCACACCGTCCGCACCGTCGACGACGCCCGCGCGCTCGTCGACGCGCTCGGCCCGGGATCGCGCGTCGCGGTGGTCGGCGCCGGGTTCATCGGCTGCGAGGTGGCCGCCACCGCGGTCGGTCTGGGCGCCGCACGGGTGACGGTCGTCGACCCCGAACCCCTGCCGATGCTGCGTCCGCTCGGCGAACCGCTCGCCCGGGAGCTCCTGCGGCGGCACGCCGAGCGCGGCGTCCGCTTCGCCCTCGGCCACGGCGTCACGGGGTTCGCGGGCGCCGACCGCGTCACCGGCGTCGTCCTCGGCGACGGCACGACCCTGTCCGCGGACGTGGTCGTGGAGGCCGTCGGCTCGGTCCCCAACACCGACTGGCTCGACGGCAACGGCCTGGACCTGGCCGACGGCGTGCTGACCGACCGGCACCTGCGCGCCGGCGGACTGCCACACGTCGTCGCGGTCGGCGACGTCGCCCGTTTCCCCAACGCCCGCTACGACGGCGTGCCCCGCCGGGTCGAACACTGGTCGATCCCCACCGACACCGCCCGCCACGCCGCCCGGGCCCTGGCCGCCCACCTCGCGGGCGGTGCGCCCGACCCCACCCCCTTCGCGCCGCTGCCCACCTTCTGGAGCGACCAGCACGACTTCCGGCTCCAGTCCTTCGGCGCACCCGCTCTGGGCATGGCGGACATCCGCGTCCTGGAGGGGGACCTCACCGGCGACACCGTCGTGGGCTACCACGACGGCGGGACGCTCGTCGGCGTCGTCGCGCTCGGCGGCCCGGCCACAGCGGGCGCCGCCGCCCGCCACCGCGCCCAGCTCGTCCGGCAGCCTCTGCCCACCGCCTGACCACCTACGGAGACCGACATGACCCTCCGCGGATTCTTCCCGCCCAAGACGGCGACCGGGAACTCCTCCCTCATCCCGTCACCGCCCTGGCGGTACTCCGGCGACCTGCTCACCGTCGAGTACCGCACCGACCCCGACCGCGTGCGCGAGCTCCTGCCCGAGCCGCTGGAACCCGCCGGGGAGGACCCCGGTGCGGTCGCCCTCATCTGGGCCGACTGGCAGTCCTGCTCCACCGGCGGCGCCGAGCTGCTCGACCCGGTGCGCGCCCAGTACAAGGAGGCGTTCGCGGTCGTGCGCTGCTCCTACCGGGGCCGCACCTACTCGCGCTGCGTCTACATCTGGGTCGACAAGGACTTCGCCGTCGCCCGGGGCCTGCACCAGGGTTACCCGAAGAAGCTCGGCTCCATCCACCAGACCCGCCCCCACCCCTTCGGCCCCGCGCCCCGCATCGGGGCGGGCGCCCGGTTCGGCGCCACCCTGGCCGCCGCCGACCGCCGACTCGCCCAGGCCGTGGTGACCCTGCGCGAGCCCTCCCAGACCAACGGGTTCGTCAACGGCCACCCCATGGCCCACCACCGCTGGCTGCCCTCCGTCGAGAGGGGCCGGGGGATGGCCGTGGACGAGCTGATCGAGTCCGGCGCCGCCTCCTTCGAGGCGGGACAGGCGTGGCGGGGCGAGGCCGAGCTGGAACTGTTCGACGCGCCCACCGAGGAACTGGCCCGTCTGGAGATCCGCGAACCCATCGCCGCCTACTACCGGCAGGTGGGGGTCGTCTGGGACGGCGGACGCCTGCTGGAGTCGGGAACCTCCGGCGCAGAGTGACCACACCCCACCACCAGGAGATCCGGACATGTCCGAACACACCACCACCGTCGCCGGGGTCGCCGTCGACACCCGGCACTGGATCGGCGGGCGGCG
>NZ_ANBC01000492.1 GCF_000341125.1 Nocardiopsis lucentensis DSM 44048
GCCCGGAGCCGAGCGGGCCCGCCTCCTCCACGCCGTCGCCGACGGCGTCGACAAGCGCCTGGAGGACCTGGCCGCCGTCGAGACCGCCGACAACGGCGCGCTGCTGCGGTCCCACCGCCGAGGCGTCATGCCGCGCGTGGCCCACAACTTCCGCTTCTTCGCCGACTGGCTCCTGGAGCTGGAACACGCCCCCTTCGACACACGGGGCCACACCAACCACGTGTCCTGGGACCCGGCCGGGCCGTGCGTGCTCATCACCCCGTGGAACGCGCCGCTGATGCTGGCCACCTGGAAGGTCGCCCCGGCGCTCGCGGCCGGGAACACGGTGGTGCTCAAACCCGCCGAGTGGTCCCCGCTCACCGCCTCCCTGCTGGCCGACATCGCCGCCGAGGCCGGGCTCCCGCCGGGCGTCCTCAACGTCGTCCAGGGCTACGGCGCCGAGGTCGGCGCCCCGCTCGTCGCCCACCCCGGCGTGCGTCGCGTCAGCTTCACCGGCTCCGTTCCCACGGCCGGGGCCATCGCCGCCGCGGCCTCGGCCAACCTCACCCCGCTCAGCCTGGAGCTGGGCGGCAAGTCGCCGCTGCTGGTCTTCGCCGACGCCGACCTGGACCTGGCCGTCGACCTGGCGGTCGAGCAGTACGACAACGCCGGGCAGGTGTGCCTGGCCGCCACCCGGCTGCTCGTCGAGGAGTCCGTGGCCGAGGAGTTCACCCGCCGCTTCGTCGACAAGGCGTCGCGCCTGACACAGGGTGATCCGCGCGAGGAGGCCACCTCCGTCGGCCCCAACATCCACCCCCGCCAGGTGGAGCGGATCGACGGCTTCGTGCGGCGCGCGCTGGACGCCGGGGCCCGCGCCGTTCTCGGCGGCGGCCCCAACACCGACCTGGGCGGCCTCTACTACCGACCCACCCTGCTCACCGACGTCGCCCAGGACTCCGAGATCGTCCAGGAGGAGGTCTTCGGCCCGGTCCTGACCCTGCAGACCTTCGCCACCGAGGACGAGGCCGTGGCGCTGGCCAACGACACCCGCTTCGGTCTGGCCGCCACCCTGGCCACCGGTGACGCCGCGCGCGCCGACCGGGTCGGCGCCCGCCTGGTCGCGGGAACCGTGTGGGTCAACTGCTTCTTCGTCAGGGACCTGCGCGCACCCTTCGGCGGCTCCCGGCTCTCGGGTGTGGGCCGCGAGGGCGGCAACTGGAGCTTCGACTTCTACTGCGACCTGAAGAACACCGTCACCGCACCGAAGGGATGGAAGAGCCATGGGTGAGATCGTCGGAGCGGGGCTGCTCGCCCACGTCCCCACCATCGTGCTGCCGCGCGAGGAACGCCTGGAACTGAACGAGGGCAGGGAGATCACC
The DNA here is from genome assembly GCF_000341125.1 of Nocardiopsis lucentensis DSM 44048. GTDB lineage: Bacteria > Actinomycetota > Actinomycetes > Streptosporangiales > Streptosporangiaceae > Nocardiopsis > Nocardiopsis lucentensis. The sequence continues at coordinate 1,359 of NZ_ANBC01000492.1, forward strand.
CTCGTCACCGGGCTGGAGGAGCTGCGCCGGGAGGTCTTCGAGACCGTTGACTACGACACGGTCGTCGTCCTGGACTCGCACTGGGCCACCACCGTCGAGTTCGTGGCCACCGCCCAGCGGCGCCGGGCCGGGCTGTTCACCTCCGAGGAACTGCCGCGCGGCATGTGCCGGATGCCCTACGACTTCCCCGGCGACCCGGAGCTGGCCCACAACATCGCCCGCTTCGCCGATGAGCACGGCACCTGGATCACCGCGATCGACGACGATCACCTGCCCATCTACTACGCCACCATCAACCTGTGGAAGTTCCTCGGCGAGGGCCTTCCCGACAAACGCTGGGTCAGCATCGGCGTCTGCCAGACCGGCGACATGGAGGACCACCTGCGGCTGGGCCGCGCGCTGGCCGACGGCATCGCCGCCACCGAGGGCCGCAGGGTGCTGCTCATCGCCTCCGGCGCGCTCTCGCACACCTTCTGGCCGCTGCGCGAACTGCGCGACCACGAGTCCAGCGACCCCTCCCACGTGTTCACCCCGCAGGCCCGAGCCGCCGACGAGGAGCGCATCGCCTGGTTCAAGGAGGGCCGCCACGACAGGGTCCTGCGGACCATGGGGGAGTTCGGGAGGTACAAGCCCGAGGCGAAGTTCTTCCACTACCTGATGATGGCCGGAGCCCTGGGCGAGGAGGCGTGCACCGCGCCCGCCCGCCAGTACGGCGAGTACGAGAACTCCATCGGCACCGGCCAGGTCCACCTGTGGTTCGACCGCCCCGGGGGCGGCTGGACCGCGCCCCGTACCGACAAGGAGCCCGTCCGTGCCTGAGTACCGCCGTATCCTCCTCGACGGCGCCGTAGTCGAGACCGTCCGCGAGGGCGACGAGTTGGTGGCCGGGGACGGCCGCCGCGTCAGGGCGGAGGAGGCCAGCCACCTGCCGCCGGTGGTGCCCTCCAAGGTCGTCGCCGTCCACCTCAACCACCGCAGCCGGGTCGAGGAGTTCCAGATCCGGCTGCCCGACACGCCCACCTACTTCCACAAGCCGGTCTCGGCGCTCAACTCCCACGGGGGCGCCGTCGTGCGTCCCGAGGGGTGCGTGTGGCTCAACTACGAGGGTGAGGTCGCCATCGTCATCGGTCGCACCTGCCGCAACATCTCCCCGGAGGAGGCGGGGGAGTACATCGCCGGATACACGGTCGCCAACGACTTCGGCCTGCACGACTTCCGCGACACCGACGCCGGGTCGATGCTGCGGGTCAAGGGCTCCGACACCCTGTGCCCGCTCGGGCCGGGACTGGTCACCGACTGGGACTTCCAGGGCAAGTACCTGCGCACCTACGTGAACGGGGAGCTGGTCCAGGACGGGTCCACCGACGAGATGCAGTGGGACATGCACTACCTCGTCGCCGACATCGCCCGCACCATCACCCTCGTGCCCGGGGACGTCCTGCTGTCGGGGACCCCCGCCCACTCCCGGCCGGTCCGGCCCGGAGACGTGGTCGAGGTGGCGGCCGAGGGGCTGGGGCTGCTGCGCAACCGCGTCGTCACCGGGCCGACCCCGGTCCGGGCCGACGTGGGCGCACAGCCCACGGAGTCGGAGGAGGTCGTCTCCACGGCGCTGGGCGGCGACTGGGAGTTCCGTGGGGTGCGGCCGCCGCGGCGCTGAGCGGAGCGGGGGCCGGGGCGCGCGACCGGCCCCCTCCGTGACGGCGCGGAACGGTAGGGTCACGGCCATGACCGACCTTTCCGGCACCGCGAGGCCGAACCCGTCCCGTTCCCGCGACCGCGCGGGGCGCAGGGTCGGTTACGGCGAGGGGCGCCAGGCCCTGCTCCGCGCCGCCGTGCGCGTCGTCGCCCGGCGCGGCCTGCGGCACCTGACCTACCGGGCCGTCGCGCAGGAGGCGGGGGTGACGCACGGCCTGGTCGTGCACCACTTCGGCTCACGCGACGCGCTCATCGAGGAGGCGCTGGCCTACGCGGTGCGCACCAGCGTGAGTTCCAGTCTGCTGGAGCCGGGCAGCGGCCGGGTCGAGGACTTCGCGGCCGGGCTGTCGGAGCTGGTCGAGGCCGATCCCGACCTGCAGGCCTTCCAGTACGAGCTGCTTTTGGAGGCGCGTCGCAGGCCCGAGCTGCGAGAGCAGGTTCGGGCCCTGTACGACGGCTACCGGGCGGCGACCGAGCGGGAGCTGTCCCGCATCCTGCCCGAGGACGCGGGGCCCGCCCTGACCCGCCTGGTCTTCTCCGCGCTGGACGGCCTCGTGCTGTACCAGCTCACCCTGGGTGGGGCCGGGGACACCGACGAGGCCGTCGGCGCGCTGCGCGAACTGCTGCGCGGGATGGCGCGGGAGCACACCGAACACGCGCGGTAGCGTCCCGCGGCCCGGCGCCCCCGCCGTCGACGGCGGGGGCGCCGACGCGTCGCGGGCAGGTCGCGGATTCGCAAAGACCGCTGGGCACCCCTTGTCATCCGGATAGTTCACCGCCACGATGAGGTAACTCGTTTGGGTCAAAACGATCTGTCCCCCTCCTCTTCCAAGCAGGTGATCCGCGTGGAACGCCAGAGCGTCGAGCCCCAGCGGCCGGCACCGACCTCTCCCGCACCCGCACCGGGCAAACTCAAGCCCGGGGCCGTCGGGGCGGTCGGCATCGTCTTCTTCGTCCTGTCCGCACAGGCCCCGCTGACCGGCGTCGCCGGGGCCGTCCCCATCGCCATCGGCATCGGCAACGGGACCGGCGTCCCCGCCGCCTACGCCCTGGCCGGTCTGCTGGTCCTGCTCTTCGCGGTCGGCTTCACCGCCATGGGCCGCCACGTCGTCAACGCGGGCGCCTTCTCCGCCTACATCGGCACCGGACTGGGTCGAACGACGGGGCTGGGCAGCGCCGGTGTGGCGCTGTTCGCCTACTGCGCCATCCAGGCCGCCATGTACGGGCTCTACGGAGCCACCATGAGCGGGCTGGTCGCCTCCCTCACGGGAGCCGAGACGCCCTGGTGGCTGTGGTCGCTGCTGACCATGGCCGTGGTCCAGGCGTTGGGCGCGTCGGGTGTGGAGATCGGCGCCCGGGTGCTCATGGTCCTGGTGGTGGCCGAGTTCAGCATCCTGCTGGTGTTCGCGCTGGTCACCCTGTTCACCGGCGGCGGTCCCGAGGGGCTGAACCCCTCCGCCAGCTTCTCGGTCGGCGCGCTGCTGCAGGGGGCGCCGGGGGTGGCCGTGATGTTCGCGGTCGCGTCCATGTTCGGTTTCGAGGCCGGCGCGATCTACGGTGAGGAGGCCAAGGACCCCGAGCGGACCGTTCCCCGGGCCACCTACACCGCCGTCATCCTGGTCACCGGGTTCTTCGCCCTGGCCTCGTGGATGCTGATCTCCGCCCACGGGGCGTCCGGCGCCACCGGGGCGGCGCGGGCGAGCCTGGAGACCGATCCGGCCGAGTTCGTCTTCACCCCCGTGGCGGCCCTCCTGGGCGGCTGGGTCCACGACGTGCTGCCCGTGCTGCTGGCGACGTCGCTCTTCGCGGGCATCCTCGCCTTCCACAACTCCGCCAGCCGCTACATCTTCGCCCTGGGGAGGGAACGGGTGTTCAGTCCCCTGCTGCTGGCGGTCAACCGCCGCCAGGCGCCGTGGCTGGCGGGGGCGGCGCAGACCGCCATCGCCCTGCTGCTGGTGGCGCCGTTCGCCGTGCTGGGGCTGGACCCGGTGCTGACGCTCTTCTCCTGGTTCAGCGGCACGGCCGTCCTGGCGATGATGGCGATGTACCTGCTGACCTCGGTCTCGGTGATCGCGTTCTTCCGCCGTGAGCGGGTGGACGGGCGCAGCTGGAGCACCCTGGTCGCTCCCGCGCTCGCGGCGGTCGGCCTCGCGGGTGCCGTCCTGCTGATCCTGGCCAACTTCACGACCCTGGTCGGCGGTTCGCCGGGTACCGCGGTCCTGCTCGCGCTGACCGTCCCGGCGGTCATGGCCGCCACCCTCGGCCTGGTCAGGGCCACCCGGCACAGGAGGCCCGGCCCGGCCGAGTGAGGCTCCAAGGGCCCGGGCTCACCCGGACGCGACCCGGTCGAGGAAGGCGTCCACGAGGGCCCGGGCCCGCTCCCCGGCCTCGGCCTCCAAGGAGATGGTCCGGTCCAGGAGAGCCGCGGGGTCGATCCCGCGGCTCTCGCACTGGGCCGCCCCGCCCGCCTCCAGCCATCCGCGGACCATCCGCGCGGTGGCCTCCGGGTGGAACTGCAGGCCCAGGGAGCGCCCGAGGCGGAACGCCTGGGGGCCGACGGCGGTACGTGCCAGCTCCACCGCGCCGGGCGGCGGGACGCAGCGGTCGTAGTGCCACTCCAACCACGGACCGGGGCCGACGAGCGCGGGGTCGTCGGTGTCGATCTCGGTCCAGCCGATCTCGGGGCGGGGCGCGGGCTCGACGGAGCCTCCCGTCGCCGCGGCCAGCACCTGGGCGCCGAAGCAGATGCCCAGGACGGGGACGCCCATCTCATGGGCCTTGCGGACCAGGGCGATCTCGCCGCCGATCCAGGACCCGACGGTCCGCTCGTCGTAGACCGACCAGGGCGAACCCATCGGCACGACCACGTCCCACCCCCGTGGGTCGGGGAAGTCGAAGGCCACGTCGGGGGAGTCGAAGCGCTCCTCCGGGACGACCCGCAGGACCGTGGGCTCGTAGCCGCGCTCGGCGAGGCGTTCACCCACCTGTCCGGGTTCGGTGATGTGCTCGTGGACGACGATGAGCGCGCGCACGCGGTCCCCTTCCCTCCGTTGTTCGTACGGATCCAAATGATATGCGCGGACGCCTTGTGCGGGGGTCGTCGGGGTCATATCGTTTGGGCTCAAACCTATTTCCCGACCCGGGGGACCGCACGTGCTGGACACCACCCACGACGAGCTGACGCGCCGCGCAGCGGCACTCGACCCGCCCACGCACCACCACATCGACGGCGCCGACGAACCCGGCGGCGGCCGGACCTACCCGGTGGTCTCACCCCGTGACGGCCGCGTCCTGGCCGAGGTCTCAGACGGCGGCCAGGCCGAGGTCGACGCCGCCGTGGCGGGGGGGGCC
>NZ_ANBC01000493.1 GCF_000341125.1 Nocardiopsis lucentensis DSM 44048
GGGGCCGCGCGCTGCTGCGCCTGGCCGACCTGCTGGAGGAGCACCGCACCGACCTGGCCCTCACCGTCAGCCTGGAGATGGGCAAGCCCGTCACCGACTCCCACGCCATCGAACTGCGTGCCGCCATCGCCACCCTGCGCTGGTACGGGCAGCTCGCCGACAAGCTCGCCGACGAGATCCCGCACACCGACCCCGCCGCACTCGCCCTCGTCACCCGCGAACCCGCCGGGGTCGTCGGCGCGGTCGTCCCGTGGAACTTCCCCCTCACTCTGGCCTCCTGGAAGATCGCCCCCGCCCTCGCCGCGGGCTGCGCCGTGGTGCTCAAACCCTCCGAGGCCACCCCCCTGTCCGCCCTCACGCTCGGGCGCCTGGCCACCGAGGCCGGGCTGCCGCCCGGCGTCCTCAACGTCGTGACCGGTGACGGCCCCGTCACCGGCCGGGCCCTGGGCCTGCATCCAGGCGTCGACGTGCTCGCCTTCACCGGCTCCACCGCCGTGGGCCGCCACTTCCTGCGCTACGCGGCCGACTCCAACCTCAAGCGCGTCTGGCTGGAGCTGGGCGGGAAGTCGCCCAACATCATCCTCCCGGACGCCCCCGACCTCGAACGGGCCGCCGCCACCGCCGCCTGGGGGATCTTCTTCAACCAGGGGCAGATGTGCACGGCCCCCTCCCGCCTGCTGGTGCACTCCTCGATCGCCGAACGCGTCACCGAGGCCGTCGTCGACCACGCCCGGGCCCTGCGTCCGGGAGACCCCCTCGACCCGGCGACGACCCTGGGCCCCCTGGCCGGGGCGGCCCACCTCGAACGGGTCCTGGGGCACGTCGGCGCCGCCCACGACGAGGGTGCGCGCCTGCGCACCGGCGGGGCGCGCACCCTGGAGGACACCGGCGGAACCTTCCTGGAACCCACGGTGTTCGACCGCGTCGCCCCCTCCTCCCGCCTGGCCCGCGAGGAGGTGTTCGGCCCCGTCCTGGCCGTGACCGCCTTCGACAGCCCCGATGAGGCGGTCGCCCTCGCCAACGACACCGACTACGGCCTGGCCGCGGGGGTGTGGACCGCCGACCTGTCCACCGCGCACCGCATGGCCCGCGCCCTGCGCGCCGGGACGGTGTGGGTCAACTGCTACGAGGAGGGTGACCTGACCGTGCCGTTCGGCGGGATGAAGCGGTCCGGCAACGGCCGCGACAAGTCCGTCCACGCCCTGGAGAAGTACACCGAGCTCAAGACCACCTGGATCCAGTTGTGACCCGGCCGCTCATCGCCGTCCCCGCCCGCTTCTCGGCCTCCGCGTCCGCCCTGCGGTACGCCGCCGAGGTCAACGCCCGCGCCTTGGTCGAGGCCGTCTGGCGCGCCGGGGGCGAGCCCGTCACCCTCCACCCCGCCGACCCCGGTGGGGCGGGCGGGCGGCTCGCGCGCTTCGACGGCCTCCTGCTGCCCGGCGGAGGCGACCTCGCCCCGCACCTGTACGGCGAGTGTGATCCGCACGCCGGCGTGTACGACGTCGACGACGAGCAGGACGCCTTCGACCTGGCCGCGGCCCGGTGGGCGTTGGAGGCGGACGTTCCGCTCCTGGCGGTCTGCCGCGGCCTCCAGGTCGTCAACGTCGTGCGGGGCGGCACCCTGGAACAGGACATGGGCGGCCCCGGGCACGAGCACCGCCACGTCGTCCACCCCGTCGCCCTGGAGCCCGACTCGCTCGTGGCGGCAGCCACCGGCGTGGGCAAGGTGGAGGCGTCCTGCTACCACCACCAGCGGGTGGCCGAGCTCGGCGCGGGTCTGTCCGTCACCGCGCGCGCGGCCGACGGCACCGTGGAGGCGCTCGAACTCCCCGGGCGCCGGGGATGGTGCGCCGCCGTGCAGTGGCACCCGGAGGACACCGCGCGCACCGACCCCGCCCAGAACCGGCTGTTCGCGGCGTTCGTGGCCGCCTCGCGGCGGGCCTAGGGGCGCGGGCGGCGGCCGCTGCGGCGCGGAGCGGGTTCGGCGCCGTCGAGTAGTTCGAGCCTGCGCTGTTCGCCGTGCTCCTCGACCTGGACCACCACCCGCCGCAGGACGTCGGCCAGTCCACGGCACTCCTCGTCGCTGAGCCGGGCGGTGACGAAGGCCTCCTCCTCGTTGAAGGCGGGGAAGACCCGGGCCATCAACTCCTCACCCCCTTCGGTCAGGGCGAGGAGCACCAGGCGGCCGTCGGTCTCGTGTTTCGAGCGCCGAAGGAGCCCCCGCGACTCCAGGGTGCGGGCCACCCCGGTGAGCGTCCCCTTGGAGATCCCGGCCTCCTCGGCCACCGTGCGCGTCTCGGACTCGCCCCAGACCCAGACCACCCACAGCACGACGAACGCCGTCCACGTCAGGTCGCTGTCGCGCAGCACGGTGTTCTCCAGGTGCTGGCGCACCGCCGAGGCCGCACGGTAGATGTTGGCGACGGCGGCCATCTGCTCCCGGTGGATCGGGACGCCGCCGAGCTTGGCCCGAGCCAGCTTCTCGGCCTCGGTGATGGATCGCTGGCTGGGCACGCGGGCACGCTCCTTCGACGCGGGGTCGTTCGGTGTCAAATTGTAGGACCCGTTCGAGTCCGGGCCCCAACGGGTGGGTGAGGTGTTGGTGTCTCTGGCGGAGGCGCGGACCAGGACCGGCCTCCCGCCGCGGGGCGCCGGAGACGAACGGGTCGGCGCCACCAGCGGCCCTGGAGACAAGCAAGCAGGTTGAAGGACGAGTTAGTACTGCGACGGGTGGTTAGTGGGGATATTGGCGGTGATGGATGTACAAGGGTGTCCGATCCTGTAGAGGCGATGCGCCATGTCGCAGTTCCGTCCACGTGTTTTGTGGGTCCGGCGTGACGGGAGTCCCCGATTCAGGATGGGCGCGCCCAGTGTCGCCGGTCAGATGTTCGCCCTCCAACTGCTGGTCGTGGTGGTGCTGGTCGCCCTGGGCGCGGTGGCCCTGGTGCTGCAGAGCCGCTACGACAGCGAGCGGGGGGCGAGTGTCCGGTCACTGGCCGTCGCCGAGACCTTCGCGCGGGCGCCGGGGATGGAGGAGGCACTGGAGTCCCCCGATCCGTCGGCGGTGCTGCAGCCGCTCGCCGAGGCGGCCCGGGAACGGTCGCGTGTCGACTTCATCGTGGTGATGACCCCTGAGGGCACCCGTTACACCCACCCGAACCCGGACCGCATCGGGCAGACCTTCATCGGCACCATCGAGCCCGCCGCCGCCGGAGGGATCGTCACCGAGACCTACACCGGCACCCTCGGCCCCTCCGTGCGGGCCGTGGTCCCCGTCACCTCGGAGGACGGCGAGGTCGTGGGCCTGGTGGCCGCCGGCGTCACGCTGGAGAGGATCGGCGCGACCGCCGCCAGGCAGTTGCCCCTCCTGATCGGCGGGGCGGCCGTCGCGCTCGTCCTCGCGACGGGCGGGGCGGCGCTGATCGGACGTCGGCTGCGCAACCAGACGCACGGACTGGGGCCGGCCGAGATGACCAGGATGTACGAGCACCATGACGCGGTCCTGCACTCCGTCAAGGAGGCTGTCCTGATCACCGACGGGGACGGTCGCCTGCTGCTCTCCAACGACGAGGCGGACCGGCTGCTCGGGTTGCCCCCGGACGCCGTCGGCCGGCACGTCGACGATCTGCGCCTGCCCACCTCCATCGCCACGCTGTTGGTCTCCGGGCGCAGCGCCACCGACGAGGTGCACCCCGCCGCAGACCTGCTGTTGGCCGTCAACCAACGGACCACGGACCTGCGGGGAGGGCCGCCGGGCAGCGTCATGACGCTCCGGGACGCCACGGAGCTGCGCGTGCTGTCCGAGAGGGCCGAACTGACCAGGAAGCGCCTCAAGCTGCTGTACGACGCCGGGGGGCGCATCGGCACCACACTGGACGTGCGACGCACCGCCGAGGAACTGGCCCAGGTGGCCGTCCCCCGGTTCGCCGACTTCATCGCCATCGACCTGGCCGACCCCGTGCTGCGGGGCGAGGAACCCGGCCCCGACAGTACCGTCGTGCGCCGGGTCGCCCTTCGCGGCGTTCGGGACGACCCGCCGCTCTACCCGGTGGGGGAACTGATCGAGTTCGTGGCGTCCACCCCGCAGGCGAGGGGGATCGGCAGCGGGGAGGCCGTGCTGCTGCCCGATCTGACCGACGCCCCCGCCTGGCGCGCCCAGGACCCCGAACGCGCGGAGAGGATCGTCGGGTACGGGATCCACTCGCTCATCTCGGTGCCGCTGCGTGCCCGGGGGAGCGTGCTCGGAACGGCCACCTTCCTCCGTTCGCGCGAGCCCGCCCCCTTCGACGAGGACGACCTGTCCCTCTCGGAGGAGCTGGCGCTCCGCGCGGCGATCTGCATCGACAACGCCCGCCGCTACACCCGCGAACACACCATGGCGGTGGCGCTGCAAAGCAGCCTCCTCCCC
>NZ_ANBC01000494.1 GCF_000341125.1 Nocardiopsis lucentensis DSM 44048
CAACGCAGCCTCCTCCCCCGGGGGCTGCCCGAACAGAACGCCTTCGACGTCGCCCACCGCTACCTGCCCGCGCAGGCCGGAGAGGCGGGCGGCGACTGGTTCGACGTCATCCCGCTGTCCGGCGCGCGCGTGGCTCTGGTCGTCGGCGACGTGGTCGGCCACGGGATGCACGCCGCCGCCACGATGGGACGTCTGCGCACCGCCGTCCACAACTTCTCCACCCTGGACCTGCCGCCGGACGAACTCCTGGCGCGGATCGACGAGTTGGTCACCCGCATCGACCTGGAGGAGTCCGAGGCCGCCGTGCTCGACGGAGCCTCCGAGGAAACCGCCGCCGACGGACTGGTCGGAGCCACCTGCCTGTACGCCGTCTACGACCCGATCTCCGGCCGTTGTGTCCTGGCCCGCGCCGGCCACCCGCTGCCCGCCCTGGTCAGCCCCGACGGCGACGTGACCTTCCCCGAGTTGCCCGCCGGGCCGCCCCTGGGCCTGGGCGGCCTGCCCTTCGAGGCCGAGGAGCTGCTGCTGCCGGAGGACAGCCAACTGGTCCTGTACACCGACGGGCTGCTGGAGGACCGCGACCGGGACATCGGCTCCGGCCTCACCCGGCTGCGCCGGACGCTGGCCGCCACCGCCGGACAGCCACCGGACGAGGCCTGCCGGGAGGTGTTCGGTTCGATGCTCACCGATCGGCCGGAGGACGACGTCGCCCTGCTCATCGCCCGTGCGCGCAGGCTGCCCCCGGACCGGGTCGTCGAATGGGACGTGCCCACGGACCCCGCGGCCGTCGCTCCCGTCCGTGCCGCCGTCACCCGGCAGCTGACCACCTGGGAGCTGGACGAGAGCGTGTTCGTCACCGAGCTGATCCTCAGTGAACTGGTCACCAACGCCATCCGCTACGGCAGCGGCCCGATCCGGGTCCGACTGATCTACGACCGCTGCCTGATCTGCGAGGTCTCCGACGCCGCGAGCACCGCCCCGCACCTGCGTTACGCCGCCAGCATGGACGAGGGCGGCCGCGGCCTGTTCCTCGTCGCCCAGCTCGCCGAACGCTGGGGCACCCGCTACACCATCGAGGGCAAGGTCATCTGGGCCGAACAGTCCCCGAACGGCCAGTTGTCGGAAGGGGCGTGGCTGGACGTGGTGTAGGCGGGGCTCGCGAGGGGCCGGGACCGCCGACCGGCCCGGTCAGGCCGTGAAGTCGACGGGGTGACGGCCGGTCCAGTCCTCGGCCTCCTCCAGAGCGGAGGCCAGGCGGATGAGCACGGCCTCCTCCCACGGTCCGCCGACCAGCTGACTGCCGATCGGCAGTCCGGAGGATGACCGGTACGTCGGCAGACTGACCGCGGGCAGTCCGGTGACGTTGCAGAACGCGGTGAAGGAGACGGTCTGGAGTTCCTGCGTGCCCGGCTCGTCGCGGGCGGCGTCGGCCTCGGCCCGCAACCGCCCCGAGGCGGGCGGGGGACAGGCCATCGTCGGGGTCAGCAGGACATCGAAGTCACGGCCCCACTGGGCGACGACGGCCCTCGACTCCAGCTGGAGCAGCGCCACCGTGCCGGTGTAGGTCCCCGAGTGGCGCACGCGGGCCCGCTCCATCCGGTGGCGCGTGTGCGGTTCGAGCAGGTCGGGCCGCTCGTAGGGCACCGCACACAGCGCCGCGTCCAGCACGGTGTGCGCGAACCCCAGGAACACCTCCGGGCTGAACAGGAAGGGCGAGACGGGGAACACGCCGTGGCCGAGCGACTCCAGCAGCCGCCCCGTGTGCTCGGCGGCGGCCACGCACTCCGGGTCGACCGGGACGCCGGTCGGCGCGCTGGTCAGCAGGCCGATCCGCAGGGGCCCCGCGTCCCGTCCCACCTCCTTACCGAACGGCCGCTCGGGGCGCGGAGCCTGGTACATGGCCAGGCGGTCGGGGACGGACATGGCGTCCAGCAGGGCGGCGGCGTCGCGCGTGTGGCGGGTGACGGCGCCCTCGGTCGTCGCGTGCTCCCACATCATCAGCGACTGCGGGACCCGGCCCCGGCTCGGCTTGAGCCCCACCAGGCCGCAGGCGGAGGCGGGCACGCGGATGGAACCGCCGCCGTCGCTGGC
>NZ_ANBC01000495.1 GCF_000341125.1 Nocardiopsis lucentensis DSM 44048
GGTTGCGGGTGGCGCCGTAGCGGCGGTTGTCGGTGTCGGTCAGCAGCCCCATCTCGGGGGTGTTCGTCCGCCCCATGAGCAGCAGTCCGGCGTCCAGGAACCGCGACACCACCGGCTCGGTCACGGTGCCGGCGGTGTCGGACAGCGCCAGGGAACCGCAGGTCGTGGGCTGGCCCGCCACCCGCGTCAGGTCCTTGACGGGGATCGGGACGCCGTGCAGGGGCGGCAGGGCGCGGCCGTCGAGCA
>NZ_ANBC01000496.1 GCF_000341125.1 Nocardiopsis lucentensis DSM 44048
GGAGGTGTCAGCCGCCGGACTGGTACAGGAGTGCACACTTGTCTCCTCTCACGGAACCACGGAGCTTTCTCGGGAGGTGTCGTGCGGATCGAACACGGCGATGACGGCGCGCTGGTCTTCGGGTACCTCGACACCGTCGCCACCGCCGGGAACCGGGCCTCCGACGCCGTGCTGGTGCGGGCCGAGGGCTCCGGCCGGGCGCGGTCGTACCGTCTCGGGGAGGTGGGCGCCTGCGAGATCAGCGGCGACCACGGGATGAGCGTCGTCTCCCGCGTCTCTCCGGCGGCGCGCTACCGCGGACACGCCCTCGGCCTGCTCATGGACGGCCGGGGCGCCCTGGAACAGGACGGCCGCCGGGCGTCGCTCGCCCCGGGGGACTTCGTCCTCTACAGCGGTGAGCGCCCCTTCCGGCTCCACCTCGGCGCACACCACCGGTACCTCCTGCTGGGCCTGCCGGAGCACTCCGTCCCACCGGAGTGCGCGGGGCGGATCACCGCCGACCCGGAGCTGTCGCGCCTGCCGAGCGGGCGGATCCTCACGGCGATGCTGACCGAGACCACCCGCCTGGCCGACCGGTTGGGGCCGGTGGCCCGGTGGGAGATGGGAGAGCACGTCACCGCCGTGCTCCGTACCCTGATCCGCGAGTCGGGTCACGGGGGGACCGCTCCCGACTACCGGGCGGCCCTGCTCGACCGGGTCCTGGACCACATCGACCGCCACCTGGGGGAGGAGCTGTCGCCGGAGTCGATCGCGGCGGCCCACCACGTCTCGGTGCGCTCCCTGCACGCGCTCTTCCGGAGCCAGGGAGAGACGGTCAACGGCTATGTCCGCGGCCGCAGGCTGGACCGCGTCCGCCGCGACCTCGCCGCCCCCGACCTGATGCGCCTGCCCGTCTACGCCGTGGCCGCCCGCTGGGGGATCAGGGACGCCAGCCATCTCAGCAGGCTCTTTCGGGCCCGGTTCGGCGTCTCCCCACGCCGCTTCCGCCAACAGGCGCTGGAGGCCGACCCCGCACCGGCCCGTGACGGAGGGGCCGGCCGGGATCGCGCCGGGGGATCCGCCCTGCGTCAGAACGGGTAGGCGGCGGCCCGTCCGCGCACGGTGATCCACCGGGTCTCGGTGAACGCCTCGACGTTGGCGCTGGCACCGCCGAACCGGCCGACCCCCGAGGAGCCGATCCCGCCGAACGGCGCGGTCGCCTCGTCGTTGACCGTCTGGTCGTTGATGTGCGCCATCCCCGAGGGGATCCGCTCGGCCAAGGGCATCCCCCTGCCCACGTCGGCGGTGGTGATGCCCAGGCTCAGTCCGTACTCGCTGTCGGCGGCCAGTTCGGCCGCCTCGTCCAGCGTGTCGAAGGCCAGCACGGGGGCGACCGGGCCGAACACCTCCAGCGCGTAGGCGGGCATGTCCCGGGTGACGTCGGCCAGCACGGTCGGCCGGTAGAACAGCCCGTCGTGGGTGCCGCCCGCGGCCAGCCGCGCACCCGCCCTCACCGAGGCGACGACCAGGTCGTGCACCCGCTCCAGCTGCCGGCGGTCGATGATCGGGCCCAGCGCGACCTGGTCGGACGCCGGATCGCCGACCGGTAGCGACCTCGCCCTGGCGGCGAGACGCTCCACGTACTCCCCGACCAGGCTGGAGTGCACCAGGTGACGGCCCGAGGACATGCAGATCTGGCCCGAGTGCAGGAACGACCCCCACGCGCCCAGCCCGACGGCGGCGTCCAGGTCGGCGTCGTCGAGCACGACGAACGCCGAGTTGCCGCCCAGCTCCAGGTGGGCGCGCTTGAGGTGGCGGGCGGCGAGCTCGCCCACGGCACGGCCAGCCGCCGTGGACCCGGTGAAGGAGACGACCCGGACGCGGGGGTCGGTCACCAGGGCCTGCCCGGCATCGGCGCCGCCGGGGAGCACGTGCAGCACGCCCTCGGGCAGACCGGCCTCCTCGAAGAGCCGGGCGATCGCCGCACCCGCGCACACCGACGTGCGGGGGTCGGGCTTGAGGACCACCGCGTTGCCCAGGGCCAGGGCGGGTGCGACCGAGCGCATGGCCAGGATCAGCGGGAAGTTGAACGGCGCGATCACACCGACGACGCCGACCGGCACCCGTCGGGCCATGGACAGCCGGTCCTGCTCGGTGGGCAGGAGCTCGCCCAGCGGCGCCGAGGCCAGCGCGGCCGCCTCCTCGCACTCGCGGACGGAGGCGGACAGCTCGACGTCGGCCTTGGCCCCGACCGACCCCGACTCGCGGATCAGCCAGTCCCGGACCTGGTCGGCGTGGCGTTCCAGGAGGTCCCCGGCGCGCCGCAGCACCCGGGCTCGCTCGCGATGGGGGAGGGCGGCCCAGTCGCGCTGGGCGCAGGCCGCCTGTTCGGCGGCCCTGCCCACGTCGGAGGGGGCGGCGAGGCCGATGCGGCCGAGCTCGGCGCCGGTGGCGGGTTCGGTGACGGGTGCGTCGTCGGCGGCGTCGCGCCAGCCGCCGCTGAAGAGGCGCCCGGTCCAGACCTTCGGGTCGAGCAGGTCGTGGGCGGGGGCGGGGGTCTCGGTCGTCGGTCGCTCGGTCAAGCCAGGTCCTCCGGTGCCGTCGGTACCGCTGTCGATGGGGGGTGCTCGGGGTCGGTGGGCGACATGGAACGTCGAAGGACAGGTTCCCGCCCACCGACCCCGGTACACGGAACGGCTCAGCGGGCGTCGATGTCGGTGAGGTCGCGGCGACCGGTCTCCCCGGTGAACCAGATGGCGACGGCGCTGGCCAGTCCGGCGGCCACGAGCATCCACGAGACGCCGTGCGTGGCGGTGCCGCCGCCCGCGGCGGTGAGGACCGACGCCGCGATCATCGGGCTGAGCCCCGCGCCGAGGACGGTCGCGCTCTGGTAGCTGACCGAGGCTCCGGTGTAGCGCAGGTGGGTGTCGAACATCTCGGCCAGCAGGGCGGCCATCGGCGCGTACATGGCGGTGAGCGCGATGGCGTGGGCGAGTACCACCCCCGCGATCAGCCCGGCCACGGCACCGGTGTTCACCAGCCAGAACGCCGGGAAGGCGGTGACCGCCACGGCCAGGGCGCCGCCGAGGTAGACGGGCCTGCGGCCGACCAGGTCCGACAACCGGGCGTAGAGCGGGGTGAGGGCGATGGCCAGGGTGGAGGAGACGACGACGGCCGTCAGCGCGACCGACCGGTCGTAGCCGATGCCGATGGCGTAGGAGATGACGAAGGCGGTGAAGACGCCTTGGGCGGCGAACGGGGCGATCCCGGCCACCACGGCCAGCACCAGGTTCCGGGGTCGGGTGAGCAGGACCTCCACGAAGGGCAGGCGGCCCCGGGCGGGACCGGAGGGCACGGGAGCGGACCCGGCGTCGGACCCGGACCGCGCGAACACCGGGCTCTCGCTGATCCGCAGTCGGACGAACAGCCCGACCCCGATCAGCGCCACGCTGGCCAGGAACGGCACACGCCACCCCCAGGCCAGGAACTGCTCGTCGGGCAGCAGTCCCGCCAGGGCCAGGGCCAGGGTGGCCAGCACCGCCCCGGTGGGGGCGCCCATCTGGGTGACGCCGCCCCACGCCCCGCGGCTGCCGGGCGCCGCGTGTTCGACGGTCATCAGGGCGGCTCCGCCCCACTCGCCGCCGACGGCGACGCCCTGCACGACGCGCAGCGCCACCAGGATCACCGGGGCGGCCAGGCCGATGCGCTCGTAGGTGGGCAGCAGCCCGATCAGGGTGCTGGCCGCGCCCATGAGGATCATCGTGGTGAGCAGCATCCGCTTGCGGCCGAGCCGGTCGCCGAAGTGGCCGAAGACGATGCCGCCGAGCGGCCGGGCGACGTACCCGGCGGCCAGGGTGCCGAAGGAGGCGATCACGCCGATGAGCGGGTCGAGGTCGGGGAAGAACAGGGGCCCGAACACCAGCGCCGCGGCGGTGCCGTAGAGGAGGAAGTCATACATCTCCACGGTGGTGCCGATGTAGCTGGACAGGGCGACGCGGCGGATCTCGCGCGGGTCGGCCCCGGGGCCGGGACGAGGGGCGGGCGGTGGAACCGGAGGGGGTGCGGAGGAGGTCATGGGGGAGTCGTCCTCTCGTGGGTGGTGCCGGGGATCCGTGGTGCGGCCGGGGGTGGGTTCCGGTTCGGAACAGGGGAGGGGCGGACGGCCCGCGGGGTCGGGGCCGAGCGGTGACCCCGCGGGCCGGAGGCTCAGCCGCCGTAGTAGCGGTAGACGCCCTGCAGGACGCAGGCGGGCTTGTCGGAGCCCTCGATCTCGACGACCCCGTCGACGGTGGCCTGCACGCCGCCCCTGACGTCGGCCACCTCGGCGAGGCGCGCGGTCAGCCGGACGCGCGAGTCCACCGGCACGGGGGAGGGGAAGCGCACCTTGTTGAGGCCGTAGTTGACGGCCATGTCGATCCCCCTCATCTCCAGGACCTCCCCGAACATGGGGATGACGAGGGAGAGGGTGAGGTAGCCGTGCGCGATGGCGCCGCCGAACGGGCCCTCCTTGGCCCGCTCGGGGTCGGTGTGGATCCACTGGTGGTCGTCGGTGGCGTCGGCGAACGTGTCGATCCGCTGCTGGTCGACGGTGCGCCAGGGGCTGTGGCCCAGGTCCGAGCCGGCGGCGGCGCGCAGTTCGTCGAGTCCGGTGACGGTGGTCGGCATGGGTGTGTCCTTCGGGGTGTGGTGGACGGGACCCGGGGCGGGTCCGGGGACGGTCGGGGACGGGCTCGCCGTCGTGGCGCGCGGGAACGGGACGTACCGGAGGAGGGGGCACGGAAACGGGGCGCGGGTGCGCGCGGTCGTGCCGCGCGGGAGCGCGGACGCGGCGCTCAGGGGGCGCCGTGGTCCCGGCGCAGGTCGGCCTTGCGGAGCTTGCCGGCGGCGTTGCGTGGCAGTTCGTCGGTGAACACCACGGACTTGGGCGTCTTGTAGCGGGCCAGACGGCCCTCGAAGTGGGCGAGGAGGTCCCCCTCGGCGGGGGCGGTCCCGGGACGGGGGACGACGACCGCGCGGCCGACCTCGCCCCAGCGTTCGTCGGGCACTCCGATGACCGCGCACTCGAGTACGTCGGGATGGTCGTGCAGGACGTTCTCGACCTCGGCGGGGTAGACGTTCTCCCCGCCGGAGATGATCATGTCCTTGGCGCGGTCCACGATGCGCACGAAGCCCTCGGCGTCGACCGTGGCCACGTCGCCGGTGCGGAACCAGCCGTCGGCGGTGTGCGCGCGGGCGGTGTCGTCGGGCCGCCCCCAGTAGCCGCGCATCACGTTGGGCCCCTTCACGACGATCTCCCCGGGTTCGCCGGGGGCGGCGTCGGTCAGGTCGGGGCGCACGATCCGCACGTCGGTGAACACGCTCGGCCGACCCGCCGTCCCGGCCTTGCGGAGGCTGTCCGCGGCGCCGAGCATGAGCACGCCGGGCGCGGTCTCGGTCATGCCGTACCCCTGGAGGAAGGTGAGCCCGCGCTTCTGGTAGGCGGCGATGGTGGACTCGGGGACGGGGGCGCCGCCCGCCATGAGGACACGCAGGGAGGACAGGTCGGCGCCGGCCCAGCCGGGATGGGCGGCCAGCGCGTCGAACATGGCCGGAACGCCGAACATCCAGCTGACCCGCCGGGCGGTGAACAGTTCGATGACGCGTGTCGGATCGAAGCCGGGTTCGACGATCACGCGGCCGCCCTTGAGCAGGGTGGGCAGGCAGGTCATGTTGAGCGCGGCGGTGTGGAACAGGGGAGCGGTGACCAGGGTGACCTCGTCGACGGTGACGTCCACGTCGATGAGGACGTTGACGCAGTTCCACGTGATGTTGCCGTGGGTGAGCTCGGCTCCCTTGGGGTGCCCGGTGGTGCCGGACGTGTACATGATCATGCACGTGTCGTCGAGGCCGACCGGCTCGTCCACGGGGGCGGCGGGGGAGGAGGCGATCAGCGCCTCGTAGCCGTCGGGGGCGTCGTCGTCCACCGGGACCAGGACGCGCGGCGCCGTCCGGTCGCGCAGCCCTCCGGCGGCCTCGGCCTGCTCGGCGCCGTGCACCAGCACGCACGACCCCGAGTCCTCGATCGCGTACGCCAGCTCGGGGACGGCCAGGCGGGTGTTGAGCGGTACGAACACCGCACCGAGCGTCCCGGCCGCGAACAGGGTCTCCACCAGGGCGGGGTGGTTGGCGCCCAGGTAGGCGACACGGTCGCCGCGGCGCACCCCGAGCCCGCGCAGCGCCGCCGCCAGCCGGGTGACGCGTTCGTGCAGTTCGGCGTAGGTGAACGACCGCTCCCCGTGGACGAGGGCGGTGCGCTCGGGGCAGGAGCGCGCCCGCCGCGCGGGCCAGGAGCCGATCCCCTCGTCACGCATCGCCGCCGCCCTTCAGGCCCAGCAGCCGGGCCGCGTTGTGCTTGAGGATCTTGGGCCGCACCTCGGGCTTGATGTCCAGGCGCTCGAAGTCGGCCAGCCAGCGGTCGGGGGACAGGACGGGGTGGTCGGAGCCGAACAGCACCCGGTCCTGGAGCAGTGAGTTGGCGTAGCGGACCAGCTGGGGCGGGAAGTACTTCGGCGACCACCCGGACAGGTCGATGTACACCTGCGGCTTGTGCACGGCCACCGACAGCGCCTCGTCCTGCCAGGGGAAGGACGGGTGGGCCATGATGATCGGCATCCCGGGGAAGTCGGCGGCCACGTCGTCCACGTACAGGGGGTTGGAGTACTTCAGGCGGATGCCGCCCCCGCCGGGGGCGCCCGCGCCGATGCCGGTCTGTCCGGTGTGGAAGAGCGCGACGGCGCCCAGCTCCTCCAGGGCCTCGTACAGCACGTAGGCGGACCGGTCGTCGGGGAAGAACTCCTGGAGGCTGGGGTGGAACTTGAAGCCGCGGACGCCGTACTCGGTGACCAGCCTGCGCGCCTGCCGGGCGCCCAGACGCCCCTTGGCGGGGTCGATGCTGGCGAAGGGGATGAGCGCGTCCGGGTGCTCGGCGGCGGCCTCGGCCACCTCCTCGTTGGGGACGGCGGGCAGCCCGGTGGTGGACTCGGTGTCGACGGGGAAGACGACGGCCGCCATGCGGCGCTCGCGGTAGTAGGCGGCGATCTCGGGCAGGGTCGGCCTGCGGTGCGCGGCGTCGGTCCCGAAGTAGGCGCTGGAGGCGTCGTGCAGGGAGTCGTCCAGGGACTGGTGGCCCTCGGCGGACACCTCGGCGTGGGTGTGGACGTCGATCGCGGTGACGGTGTCGGGGTCGATGCCCATCAGGCTCCCGCCTCCGGGTCGGTCGGGGCGGGGACGCCGACGCTCTCGGGGTCACGGCCCAGTGTGGCGGGCCAGGCGGCGGCGATCTCCCCCGCGTCCCAGCCGCCGTCGGTGAGCGCGACGACCCTCTCGGCCGGGTGCGACCACAGGGACAGGCGGTCGC
>NZ_ANBC01000497.1 GCF_000341125.1 Nocardiopsis lucentensis DSM 44048
GGAAGGCGACGAGCCCGGCCGCGTCCTCGGGGGTGCCAAAACCCTCGCCCTTGCGCAGCCAGCCCGGCAGGGGGCGGCCGCTCTCGCGGGCGGCCTCGACGTGGGGGGCGAAGGCGGGGACGGTCTCGGTCATCGCCGTGGCGGCGACCGGGATGACGGCGTTGACGGTGATCCCGGCCCGGGCGCACTCCATCGACCAGGTGCGGGCCATGGCGGCGATCCCGGCCTTGGCGGCGGCGTAGTTGGTCTGCCCGAAGTTGCCGCGCTGCCCGGCGGGGGAGCCGACCAGGATGAGCCGCCCGCCGCCACCGCGTTCGCGCATGTGCGTGACGGCGGCGCGGGCACAGGTGAAGGTGCCGCGCAGGTGGACGTCGATCACCGTGTCGAAGTCGTCGTCGCTCATCTTCCACAGCACGCGGTCGCGCAGTACGCCGGCGTTGGTGACCAGGACGTCCAGGCGGCCGAACTCCTCCACGGCCCGGTCCACCAGGCGCTGTGCGGTCGAGGCCGGTCCGACGGCCGCGGCTTCGGCGACGGCGGCGCCACCCTCGGCGGTG
>NZ_ANBC01000498.1 GCF_000341125.1 Nocardiopsis lucentensis DSM 44048
TTGGCCACGACCGCCGCGCCCGCGGCCGCCAGCCGTCGGGCGTAGGCCAGGCCGAGTCCGCGCCCGGCCCCGGTGACCAGCGCGGTCCTGCCCGCCAGGTCGATGCTGTCCGTCATGGGGGTCTCCTCGTTCGTGCCGGTGGTGGCGGGGGACGGCGGGTGGTCGGGGTGGTGCGCGTCACCCTGACCCCGCCGCTGGCCACGACGTTAGGCATATTTATGATCTCAGTCAAGAAGTTGCCTAACTTTATTCGTCTGGCGGCGCCGATACGCTGACGGCGGAGGGAGAACCATGACGACCGACGAGTGCGCGGAGACCGACGAGGGCTCCGGGACGCGACCGCGCCCGCAGTCGCTGATGCTGAGCTTCCTGGGCAACTTCGTGCTCGGCCGGGACATCGGGGTGTCCTCCGGGAGCTTCATCGACGTCTTCGCCCGGGTCGGCGTGTCCGAACACGCCGCCCGCTCCACCCTCAGCCGCATGGCGCGGCGCGGCCACTTCCACCGGGAACGGCACGGCCGACAGGTCTATTACGGGCTGACCCGGCGCTGCGCCGAGATCCTCGCCGACGGTGAACGGCGGATCTGGACGACCGGGGTGGTGAACCAGGACGCGGACGCGCCGTGGACCCTGCTGTCCTTCTCACTGCCGGAAGGGCGCCAGCGCGACCGCCACGACCTGCGCTCCCGCCTGACCTGGGCGGGGTTCGGCCCGCTGGGCAACGGACTGTGGATCGCGCCGTCGGAGCTCGACGCGTGCCAGGTCATCGACGGACTCGGGATCGACGACAACGTCCGTGTGTTCCACGCCCGGCCCGCGGCGCCCACCGAGGTGGGGCGGATCATCGCCGACGCCTTCGACCTGGCCGACCTCACCGCCCGCTACCGGCGCTTCCTGGAACGGTGGGACACCGCGGCCCCCGTGCCCGAGGCGCCCGACGACCTGGCCCGGCTCCTGTTGCTGATGACCGACTGGCTCCAGACCATCCGCCGCGACCCGCGCATCCCGCTCGCGCACCTGCCCGACGACTGGCCCGCGATCCGGGCCCAGAAGCTGGTGCACGAGCTGCACGGGACCTACGCCGTGCCCGCGCGGGCCGAGGCCGAACGGGTCCTGGACACCGTCCCCATGCCGCCCTCGGACTGACCCGGGCGGTGTCAGGCCCGCACCTCGGAGCGGTCACCGCCCCACAGCGTGTGGAAGGAGCCCTCCCGGTCGACGCGGCGGTAGGTGTGGGCACCGAAGAAGTCCCTCTGCCCCTGGACGAGGGCGGCGGGCAGGCGCTCGGCGCGCAGGGAGTCGTAGTAGGCCAACGCGGCGGAGAACCCCGGAACGGGCACGCCCTGACGGGTGGCCGTCACCACCACTTCGCGCCAGTCGTCCTGTGCCTCGGCCACCTCCCGCGCGAACGTCTCGTCCGACAGCAGGCCCGGCAGGTCGGGGCGGGCGTCGTAGGCGGCGCGGATGCGGTCCAGGAACGCGGCGCGGATGATGCAGCCACCGCGCCACAGGGCCGCGACCGCGCCCGGGTCGACACCCCACCCGTACTCGTCGCTGCCCACGGCGATCTCGTGGAAGCCCTGCGTGTACGACATGATCTTGGAGGCGTACAGCGCCTGTTCGACGCGGTCGGCGAAGTCCGAGGCCGCGGCTCCGGACAGCGCTTGGGCGGCGGGGCCCTCCAGCGAGCGCGACGCGTGGCGCAGCGCGGTGTGCCCGGACAGCGAACGGGCGAAGACGGCCTCGGCGATCCCCGACACCGGCACGCCCAGGTCCATCGCGGTCCGCACGGTCCAGCGGCCGGTGCCCTTCTGCTCGGCGGCGTCGGCGACCACGTCCACGAACGGCGCACCGGTGGCGGCGTCCACGTGGGAGAGCACCTCGGCGGTGATCTCGATCAGGTAGGAGTCCAGCCGTCCGGTGTTCCAGCCGCGGAACACGTCGGCGATCTGGCCGGGGGCGTAGCCCGCCACGTCGCGCAGCAGCTGGTAGGCCTCGCCGATCAGCTGCATGTCCGCGTACTCGATGCCGTTGTGCACCATCTTGACGAAGTGCCCCGCGCCGTCGGGTCCGACGTGGGAGACGCAGGGCGTGCCGTCGTCGGCCTTGGCGGCGATGCGCTCGAGGATCGGACCGAGCGACGCGTAGGACTCGGCCGACCCGCCCGGCATGATGCTGGGCCCGCGCAGGGCCCCCTCCTCGCCGCCGGAGACACCGGTGCCCACGAAGTGGATGCCGCGCTCGCGCAGACCCCGTTCACGGCGCCGGGTGTCGGCGAAGTGCGCGTTGCCGCCGTCGACGATCATGTCGCCGGGATCCAACAGGGGCGCGAACTCGTCGATCACCGCGTCGGTGGGCTGGCCCGCCTTGACCATCACGACCAGCTTGCGCGGGCGTTCGAGCGCGGCGACGAACTCCTCGGCGGTGCGGGCGGGCACGAAGTCGCCCTCGTGGCCGAACTCCTCCACGAGGGCGTCCGTCCTGGCGGACGTGCGGTTGTGGAGGGCGACGGTGTACCCGTTGCGCGCCAGGTTGCGGGCGAGGTTGCGGCCCATGACCGCCAGACCGGTGACGCCGATCTGCGCTGGAGTACTCATAGGTGTGGCTCCTGTGACTTTTGGGAGTCGAACTGCGACTCAGCGTAGGACGGCGGTCGCGGCGGGGCCGGTCACCCGGGGCGCCGCGTGCGTCGCCGCCGGGCGTAGGCCCCGGCCGCCGGGGCGTCCCGGGCGCGTGGGACGCCGGGACACCCCGGGCGCGCTCACTCCCCGGGCGCCGCGTACACGAGCCCACCCCCCACGTACGTCCGCGCCACCCGGGCCTCGTGGATCGCCCCGACCGGTCCCGCGAAGGGGTCCCGGTCCAGCACCACCAGGTCCGCCAGGGCGCCGGGACGGAGCGCGCCGGTCTCGTCCAGGCGGTTGACGCGGGCCGAGCCGGCCGTGTACGCCGTGATCGCCGTGACCAGGTCCAGCCGTTGCTCCGGAAGGAAGGCGGGGCCCCTCGAGCCCGGCAGAGCCCGGTTGACCGCCACGTGGACGCCCTCCAGGGGATCGGCGCTGCTCACCGGCCAGTCGCTGCCCGCCGCCAGGTGCGCCCCGGACCGGTGCAGCGCCCCGAACGGGTACTGCCACCCCGCCCGCTCGGGCCCCAGGAAGGGGATGGTCAGCTCGTCCATCTGCGGCTCGTGCGCCGCCCACAGCGGCTGGATGTTGGCCGTGGCCTCCAGCGCGGCGAAGCGCGGCACGTCGTCGGGGTGCACGACCTGCAGGTGCGCCAGGTGCGGGCGGTGGGGGGAGGGGCCGTTGGCCCTCCGAGCGGCCTCGACCGCGTCGAGCGCGTCGCGCACGGCGCGGTCCCCGAGGGCGTGGAAGTGCGTCTGGAAGCCGAGCCGGTCCAGCTCGGTGACGTGGTCGGGGAGCAGCTCCGGGTCGATGAAGCTCGTGCCCCGGTTGGCCGTGGCGCACCCGCAGCCGTCCAGGTACGGGTCGAGCATCGCGGCGGTTCCCGTCTCCGCGATCCCGTCGAGCATGAGCTTCACCGCGTCCGCGCGGAACCGCCCGTGGGTCAGGGCGGCGCGCCGCTCGACGAGTTCGGGGATCTGCTCGGCTCCACGCCCGCGGTCCCACCACAGCGCGCCGACGACCCGCGCGGTGAGCGCCCCCTCCCGGGCGAGCTCCGCGTAGGCCGCCGACGGGTCGGGGATACCGCCGAAGGAACCGACCAGGGCGTCCTGCCACGCGGTGATCCCGAGCGAGTGCAGGTGCTCCTGCGCCCGCAGCAGCGCGGCGCGCAGGTCGGACGGCGAGGGCTCGGGGACCAGACGGCTGACCAGCCCCATGGCCCCCTCCTGGAGGAGCCCGGTCGGTTCCCCGTCGGGACCGCGCTCGATCCGGCCGTCCGCCGGGTCGGGGGTGTGGCGCGTGATCCCGGCCAGTTCCAGCGCGCGGCCGTTGACCCACGCCCCGTGGTGGTCGCGGTTGGGCAGGTACACCGGCCGGTCGGCGACCACGGCGTCCAGGTCCGAGCGGTGCGGAGCGCCGCCCTCGAAGGCCTCCATCGACCAGCCGCCCCCGGCGATCCACGCGCGTTCGGGGTGCGCGGCGGCGTAGGCGGCCACGGCGTCGAGGGTCTGCGCCCGTGTCTCGGCCCCGGTCAGGTCGCACTGGACCATCTCCAGCCCGGCCGGGGCGGGGTGCACGTGCGCGTCCTGGAAGCCGGGCAGCAGCAGCCGCCCGTCGAGGTCGACCACGGTGGTGGAGGGGCCGGTCAGGTCGTCCGCCGCCGAGGCGTCGACGGCGGTGATCCGGTCCCCGGTCACGGCGACGGCGGTGGCCCCGTTCGGAGGGCCGCCGGGCGTCAGCACCGGGCCGTTGGTGAACACGAGGTCGGCGTGGTGGGAGTGCATCCGTGCTGCTTCCTTCGGTCGTCAGCGGGAGGGGGACGGGGCGGGCTCCTCCGACGGGGCGGTGCCCGCGTCGCGGAGGAAGTAGGGGGAGCGGCGCACCCAGCGGGCCCAGGCGCCGGTCGCGATCCCGGACGCGATCATCACCGCCGGGATCGACAGCAGGAACCAGCCGTTGTCGGGGTGCACCGCGAAGCGGTCCGTGGAGGTGGCGTAGGTCCAGCACAGGTAACCGGTGATGCCGAGGACCACCGAGGCGCCCACCAGTGGGAGGACCACCGCGCGGACCCCCGCCCACGGTGACTCCCGCAGCAGCCCGCGGAACCGCGTCGCGGCCGCCAGCGCGGTCAGGACGTAGACGAGGGCGACGAGGATCCCCACCGAGTTGACCGTCGCCACGATCACGTCCACCAGCCGGGGGATCACCAGCGACAGGACGGCCACGCCCGCCGCGACGGCGCCCAGCACCAGGGTCCCCGCCGCCGGTGTGCCAAAGCGCGGGCTGACCCGCGACCACAGCGGGCCCAGGGTGCGGTCCCGGCTCATGGCGAACATGCCTCGTGCGGTGGGGATCACGCCGGACTGGAGCGAGGCGACGGCGGAGAACATCAGGGCCACCAGGGGCAGCGCGGCCAGCGGCTGGTCGGCCAGGTGCCCGGCGAAGACGGCGAGCCCCTCGGGCCCGCTTGCGGTGAGTTCGTCCTCGCTGAGCACGCGCTGGAAGGCCACCGAGCCGAACAGGAACAGGCCGAGCGTGGAGAACAGGGTGAGCAGTCCGGCCCGCGAGGCGTCGCCCGGTTCGCGGACCTCCTCGCTGACGCTGAACGCGGCCTCGAAGCCCCAGTAGCAGAACACCGACAGCAGCAGCCCCTGCGCCAGGACCGTCGCTGAGGGGAGGGCGAACGGGTTGAACCAGTCGAGGCTGAAGGGGTTCGGGCCGACGGCGAGGCCGTAACCGAGGAACCCGAGCAGGACCGCGTACTCGAAGACCAGGAGCGCGCCCTGGAACCGGGCCGCGGAGCGCAGACCGGTGACCGCGGTCAGGGTGACCCCGGCGAGCACGGCGACGCCCACCAGGACCGACTGGGCCGTCGACCCCGGGTCCAGGACCAGCCCGGCGACGGCCTCCACGCCCGCCATGCGGACGGTCTGGAGGATCGCGGACCCCGTCACGGCCGTGGTGTAGGCGAGGAAGGCCACGGTGGCGACGATCATCGTCCACCCGGAGAGGAAGCCCAGCCAGGGGTTGAGGGAGCGGCCGACCCAGACGTAGGTGTTGCCCGCGTTCGGTTCGACCCGGTTGAGCCGCGTGTAGGCCCCGGCGACGCACAGGATGGGCAGGAAGCCCAACAGCAGGATCGCGGGCAGGTGGGGGCCCACCACCATGGCCATCGCGGTGAGGCCGATGCCGATGCTCGTGGTGGCCGCCGTGCTGGACGCCGCGATCGCGACGCCGTCCAGGACGCCGATGGATCTGCGCAAGGGCGTATCGGAGGCGGCGGGCGGCGGGACCGCGGAGGTGGGCGGCGGGGTGGACGTCATGGTCGGCTCCGTTCGCTGGGGGATGTCGGCCCGGTGAACGGATATGCAACACGTCACCCTCTTCACAGGTCAATGGTGTTGTCATAAGCTCCCCCCAGGACACCGAGGCCATGACGTGCGGAGGCACCGATGAGCGACCGCGTGGTACCGCCCGGGGCACGGCGAAGGAGGCGGCCCACGAAACGGGGGGTCGTCCTGTCGGAGGAGCTGATCGTCCGAACGGCCCTGCACCTGGTCAGAGAACACGGCGCCGACGCCCTGACCGTGCGGCGTCTGGGCATCGCCCTGGGAGCGGACCCCAGCAGCCTGTACCGCTACTTCCGCAGCGCCGACGACCTGCTGCTGGCCGTGGCCGACGAGCTGATCGGCCGCACCCTGCGGGACTGGCGGGCCACCGGCGAATGGCGCTCCGACCTGCATGAACTGGGGATTCGACTGCACGAGGGCGCCCTGGCGCACCCGCAGGCGACCGTGCTGAGCGCGTGCCGGGTGACCGGGCGCGCGCACGAGATCCGGGCGGTGGAGACGGCGCTCGGGCTGCTGCGCGGGGCGGGTTTCCCCGACGCGGAGGCCGTGCGGATCTACCACGCGTTCGTCGACCAGGCCCTGGGCTTCGCCGCCCTGGACGCGGCGAACGCGGCGCTGCCCACGTCCGCCCACGAGGCGGAGGCCAGGGTGTGGGACACGACCTACGCCGCGCTGCCGGAGGAGACGCACCCGAACATCGCCGCGACCGTCCCGCTGCTGGCGGCCACGATGAGGGGCAGCGCCTACCCGACGGCGCTGACCATGCTGCTGGCCGCTGCTGAGACGCGCCTGGCGGTCCACACCCGCGGGGAGTGAGGACCGCCGGGACCGAAGCGGTCAGCCCGCGATGCCCCCGACGACCGACACCACGTGCGGAGCCACGATCACGGCCGTGCCGACGAACAGGGCGGACAATGCGTACCTCGGCGCGCCGTCCACCTCCAGGGCGCGCATCAACCACCAGCCCACACAGGAGCCGAGCGCCCACAGGCCCACGATGACACCGATCACGCCGAGGTAGTCGGAGGCGGTCTGCCCCGAGTACGGCAGCAACAGGTGCAACAACGAGAGGAGACCGAGGCAGGGGAGCCCGAGCAGCATCAGGCCCAGGTGGACCACGGCGAACACGCGCAGCACGCGTGACGGTCGGCCCGGTGCGGATTCCGTGGTCGGGGAGGTGTCCGTGTCACTCACACCGTACCGACGCGCCACCGGGGAGCGAGGTTGACGCACCCGGCCCGCGGGGGTCAGGTGTCCGCGCCGGTGCGGTCGGGCGGCGGGGCGTGGATGTGGACCTGCCCGACGTGCTCCGCCTGGACGACGGTGCCGCTCACGTCCCCGCGGACCTCGTTCCGGTGGACGCCGCCTCCCGGGCGGTCGGGTCCGGGCCGGGCACGGGGACCGACCGCCCGGCCGGGCGCGGACCACACGCGCTCAGCGCGGTGTCTCAGGGCCGAGACGACCAGGTCGGCCAGGCCCCACGCGACCCTGCAGGCGAACAGCCCGACCGCGACCACCAACAGGTACTGCAGGAGTGTCGCGGGGCTGGGGTCCGGATTCCGCGCAGGCTCCGCCAGAGGCAGTGCCTCCGGTAAGAGGGGCGAGGGTCGAAATCCGTGGAGTCAGCGCCGTGCACCCTTCGGTCGACTCGCGGCGTGCGCTCCGCGATCCTATCCGAGCGCCGGGCCGTGCGGTGAGGCGCGTCCGGAGTTCTCGCCCCGCCAACACACGAAGGGAACCGCGTGCCGCTCCACGTCCACCGAGTCACGAAGTACGATCCCGCCGCCCGTGACGCCAACGGCCACTACGTCGGTTCCGAGAACGTCGACAGCGACTACGGGCCGATCGAGGCCGCCTACCTGGACGCGATCGCCGCATTCGCCCGGGACAGCGGGGTCGATCACCTGGAGGTCCGGGAACCGCTGTTCGGTGGTGCTTCCACGCCCGCCGCGATCGCGCGGCTCTTTCCGTCCGCCCCGGTCGGCTTCCACGACGGTACGACCGTCCCGCTCTCTGTCGGGCTGGAACTGGTCCGGACCATGCTCCGGGGCGACGAGGCGTTCTGGTGCCAACTGGAGGTCGAGGACACGTTCGCCGTCCACGTGAGCGGGGACCTGTACGTGTACGTCGGCAGCCGGGAACCCTGCCACGAGGCGGTGGCCCGCACCCGCGGACTCGGACTCTTCCCCGAACCGATGGACGTCTCACCCGACGACGTCTTCTTCGACTCCGGCGACGAACCGGGAGAGCAGCGTCCGGCCGACGCCACCTTCTGGGCGCGCCTGGACCACCTCGGCCACGGCCGCGGTGTGCTCCTGGAAGAGGAGTTCGTCGGCAACGCCACCCGCTGGCACCGGGTGACCCGCGAGACCGCGGCCGACGTGCGCGCCCGCCTGGCACCCCGGGCGCGGCTGACCGTGTGGCCGCCGCTGGCCGACGACGTCGACGGGGTCCTGGCGGCGCTGCCCGAGGAGGACCCCGTGGAACTCGTCTGGGAGGACGCGCACGGTCGGCTCAGGAGCGAGGAGTTCGACGGGCCCGACCACCGGGCGCTGGCCGCGCTTTTGTCGGGCGCGCGCGGAGCCATGGTCCTGTCCGACCACGTCGGCCAACGCCGCCCCCTCCTCACCGCGGTCCTGCCCGACCCCGACGGCGTGCTGCGCGCCCGCTGGCGGACCGAACCCGCCGACAGCGACCGCGCCTGGGCGTTCATGCGGACCCTGGAGCGCGGACGGCTCGTCACCGGCACGGTCGCGCGCATCGCCGACTTCGGGGGCACGTTCGTGGACCTCGGCGGGTGCACCGCGATGATCAACCTGCCTGAGCTGTCCTCCCGCCCCTTCGACGCCCCGACCGACGTGGTCTCCGTGGGGCAGGAGGTCACCGCCAGGATCCTGGACGTGGACATGGTCCGCGAACGCGTGTCCCTGACCCTCAGGCTTCCCTAGCGCCCGGCCCGCCGCCGCCAGGCCTCCAGGTGCTCTTCGACCTCCCGCGTCTTCGGATGGGCGGAACCCATGACGCGGATCTGGTCCGGCAGCAGCGCCGTCAGCTCCTCGACCGCGCGAGCGGGGTCGCCGGCCTCGCCGCGGAACCGGGCCAGGCTGTGCCGGGTCGTGAACACGTGCGGGTGGTCCGGACCCAGAGCGCGCAGTTGGTCGGCGAGGTGTGCCTCGAGTTCGGCGACGGCTTCGGCGTACTCTCCGACCACACCCTTCCACGCCGCGATCTGACCGCGGGTGGTGAGCGTGTCGGGGTGGTCCGGTCCGAGGACGCGCAGCTGGTCGGGCAGGAGGGCCTCCAGGTCCCGGATGGCTCCGCGGGGGTCGCCGGCCCTTCCCAGCCAACGGGCGACCTGGTTGCGTGTGGCCATCGCGCTGGGATGCTCGGCGCCGAGCGCCGGCAGTTCGTCGGCGAGCACCGCCCGGAAGGACTCCACCGCGCCCTCCGCGTCACCCGCCCTGCCCCGGGCGGAGGCCAGGTGCGCACGGGTGCTGAGGACGTCGGGGTGGTCCGCGCCGAGCACCCGCGTCTGCACGGGCACGATGTCCTCGAAGTCGGCGACCGCGCCCCGCGGGTCGCCCGCCCGGGAACGCCAGCGCGCCGCCTGGACCCGGGACCTGAGCGTCTGCGGGTGCCGCGCGCCGAGCACCCGCGTCATGGTGCCGGCCAGCGCCCCGAAACCCTCGGCGGCGTGGCGCACCTCGCCCGACAGGCCGCGCCAGAGGAGGATGTCGTGGCGCGCGGCCAGGGTGTCCGGGTGTTCGGCCCCCAGGCGCGCGTCGGCCGTGTCGGCCAGTTCCTCGCAGTGGGCCACCGCCTGGGAGAGCGCGCCCGCCTTGCCCAGACTCTGTCCGAGACGGACCAGCAGGGGGTGGGCGCCCCCGTCCCACAGCCAGCCCCGTTCGTGCTCGGCCAGTGCCGTGGTGTTGGACCGCAGCCGCTGCCCGAGGCCGGTCGCGTGGACGCTCGGCTCCCATACCGACAGGAGCGCGTCGGCGGCCGCGCGGACGGTGTCCCGGTCGGGCCGCGTCGCCCGCCGCTCACGCGTGGCGCGCTGCACGAGCCGGTGCGCTCCGACCAGGGCGTCGTCCCCGAACCCGGACCGGGTGACCAGGTGGAGCCGGGCCAGCGCGGACAGCGCGTCGTCGGCGTCCCGCGAGGTCGGACCCGGCTCCTCGGGGCGGGCGCGGCGGAGGTGGTCGAGGACGGGGGAGGACGTCAGCGCCGCTACGGGGATTCCCGTGGGGTCCAACAGGCTGACCAGTCGCATCATCGGCAGGGCGAGCCCGCGCGGGGTGAGCGTGTTCGCGTGCTCGACGGAGACCGCCCAGGTGGTGGCCACGGTGCGCGCGTAGTCGTCGGGCAGGCTCTCCTCCTCCGGGAACAGCCGATCCAGGGCGCCGCGCCGGTCCCGGAGCAGCGCGCGGTAGGACGCGCACGTCATGCCGCCCCTGCGGTCGCGGATGTAGGCGGCCGCGTGGGACAGGGCCAGCGGCAGGTGTCCCAGGTCCTCGGACAGCGCCGTCAGGTCGGCCTGGTCGGGGGCGAGGGGCAGGTCGTCGAGCGCGGTGGCGAGGTAGGTGAGGGACTCGTCCGGTGTGTAGACGCCGACGTCGATGAACGCGCGCCCCCTGCCCGCCAGGGCGGTGTCGGTGCGGCGGGTGGTGACCACCAGTCGTCCCCGGGGCCCGGCCGTGTCGGCGGCGGCCGGAGCGCTGGTGGTCGGCCACAGGCCGCGCACGTGTTCGGGGACGTCCAGGTTGTCCAGGACCACCAGCCAGCGCTGGTCGGTGGTCTGGAGCCAGGTCAGGAACCGGCGCGCCGCGTGTTCGGGGTCCTCGTCCGCGGGGGAGTGGAGGATCCGGTGGGCGGCGTCGGCGTAGGCCCGCAGGATCGTGGCCCGCTCGGCCGCGGGCGCCCACACCACCAGATCCACCTCCCCGCGCCGGAGCAGCGCCCGGGCGTGGTGGGCGGCCAGCTGGGTCTTGCCGACACCGCCCATCCCGGACAGGACCTGTCCGAGCACGACGGTGGGGTGGTCCCGCGAGGACCCGGTGAGCCGGTCGGTGAGGGAGCGGTGCTGGAAGTGGTCGGCCTCGTTCGGCAGGACTCCGACGACCATGGGCCAGGCCGGTTCGGACTCCGGGGCGTGGACGACCTGGGTGTCGATGACCGTGTGGTGGGTGGGTTGGTGGAAGGTGAGCGTGCCGCCCTGGATGAGGGTGCTCCCGCTGACGCCCCCGGTGACGGCGTTGGCCGTCGCCTGGGATCCGTCGATCGTCTGGGTCGGCTCCGTGGTCTCGGTCGGAGCCGGACGCCGGTCCGCGCTCGGTCTTCGTTTCCCCGACGACCGCTCCACGATCCGCCCGGCGACGACCAGGAGCACCGTCAGGGCGGCGATCAGGGCTCCGCCCCAGGGCGCGGCCGCGCCCTCGGTTCCCGCGACGGCGTCGCCGCCCGACCAGTACAGGACCGCCGCGGTCGCCAGGATCACCGTCGTGGCGAGCCCGGCCACGATCCACCGTGTGCGTGTCATGACGGTCAGTGTGGCGGGAGAACGCCCGAGTTGTCAGGTCCGGAGGCCGATGGGGCTGGCCGGTAGCGGCCACCCGGCGGCGGTCACCGGTCCGACTCCTCCTCCGACTTCCGCTCGGAGTGGCCGAGCGCGCGGTCGGGGGCGATCCGGTCGCGGATGAGCCGCTTGAGCTCGGCCGCGTCGGTGAAGGCCGCGTCGGTCTTGCGCGACCACACGCTCTCCCCGTCCAGCCGCACCTCGAACGCGCCGCCGGTCCCGGGGACGAGCGCGACCTCGCCCAGGTCCCCCTCGAACGTCGTCAGCAGTTCCTGTGCCATCCAGGTCGCCCTGGGAAGCCACCGGCACTGTGTGCAGTACTCGATCTCCAGCCGCGGCCGCTTGTCCACCATGCGTCCCAGGATGCCACGCCGGGCGCCCCGGGCCCACGGCCGCCCCGGGACCGACACGTGCTCCTCCCGGCCTCTGGTAGACCGGTCCCATGAGCGTCGTATCGTTGCAGGAGTTGCTGGACAGGTTCGCCGAGGCGCGGGACTGGGGTCCCTTCCACACGCCCAAGAACCTGGCGATGGCCCTGGCGGGAGAGGCCGGTGAACTGGTCGCCGAGTTCCAGTGGCTGACCGCGGAGGAGTCCGAGGCGGTCATGGCCGACCCGGACAAGGCGGCGGCGGTGCGCCAGGAGATGGCGGACGTGTTCTGCTACCTGCTGCGCTTGGCCGACGTGCTCGGGGTCGACCTGGACGCGGCCGTCCGGGAGAAGGTCGCGATCAACGAGCACCGCTTCCCGGTCCCGCGCGCCTGATGCGTCGGGCCGCGACGCGCCGGGGACCGGGAGGAGGGCGGCACGCGGTCGCGGCGTGCCGCCCGCACCGGGTCCGGGCCGGTTCGGGGCCTTGTGTGAGGGCGCGGCCCTTCCCCCGGGCCGGTCCGTCACCCGTAGACGGCCACCACGGTGAGCAAGGTCGTGGCGTTCCACAGCGAGTGGGCGACCACGGTCGCCGTGAGACGGCGTGTCAGCAGGAAGAGGGCGGTGTAGACCAGGCTGGCGAGGACGATGGCGGCGACGTCGGGGGCCGAGGTGGGCAGGTGCAGGGCCGCGAACAGCAGGACGGACACCGCCGCCGCCCCGTACAGGGCCGCCCGCCGGTGGACGAAGGCCTTGGGCAGCGCGCCCATGAGGAAGCCGCGGAAGTAGAGCTCCTCGGCCAGGCCGCCGCCGACCACGCCGAGGACGAGTGTCGCGGCCAGGGCCGCGACGCCCGCGGAGGCGTTGGTGAGGACCTCTTGGACCTCCGGGTTGTGGGCGCCCCCGGCCATCGGGATCAGCACGCCGAACTCGATGAGCAGACGCGGAGGCACGGTCGCGGCACCCAGGAGCGCGTCCCGGAACCAGTGCCGCGAGGTGAGGCCGACATCGGCGGGGGACAAGGACCTCCGTCGCAGCCACCAGGCGACGAGTGCGCCCGCCGAGGCGAGTTCGACGAGGGCCACCGCGACCAGGGCCAGGGGCGGTGGCGACCCCTGGACCAGTAGTCCGAGGGTCAGCGGCGGAAGCACGAAGCAGACGATCGCGCCGACGAGGAAGAGCGCTGACGCGCGGACGGGGGCGGGGGGTGGTGTCGGGTCGGTCAAGGGAGTCTCCGGGGCTCAGGGGCGGGCGACTGGCGTTTTTATCGACAATCGATAAACTAAGGCAAGAGCTTATCGATTGTCGATAGGTCGTACGTCTGAGTGTGGGGAGACCAAGTGAGTGCCGTACGTCAACGCGCGTCCGAGTGGGTGGCTCTCGTGGCGATCGTCCTGGGAGTGGGCCTGGCCCTCTTCGCCGCCGTCGGAACCCTGGCGGCGGACAACCTCGTCGTGCCCGTCGAGGTCCCGGCCGCCGCGGTGCCTCCGCCCTCCGGTGACGGATTCGAGTTCACCGGGGCGGTCACGGCCGAGCTGACGGTCACCGCCCCGACCGTCGTCGAACGCGTGTGGGCGATGGCGCCGTCGCTCATCGTCGCCGCGCAGATCGTGTTCGTCGCAACGCTGCTGCTGCGCGTCGTGCGGTCACTGCGGACCGGCGAGCCCTTCAGCGCCGTGAACGCGCGCCGCATCGGCGTGTGCGCCGCCGTCACCCTGGTCGGCGGCGTCCTTGCGGCCGCACTGCGGGCGGTCGGCTCCCACATGATCGTGGGCGGCGCCGTCCCGTCCCTTGTCGGCGGCTTCGCGCTGGAACCGGTCGTCGAGCTTCCGGTCGCCTCGCTCCTCCTCGGCCTCGGCCTCGCCTCGGCGGCGGCGTTCCTGCGCGCCGGCGCGCTCCTGCGCGAGGAGGTCGAGGGCCTGGTGTAGCCCGCTCCCTCCGCCCCCGTCACGGCGCGAACCTCCCGCGCCGGTCCTCCCAGAACCCGATCCGGCGGCTTCGACCTGGGGTGGCGCGGGCCCCGGGAGCCGTTTCGGGTGGCCCGCGGCGCGAGTGCCCTCGCCGACGCGCTCACCCCTGGACACGGCCTGCACACCCTCTACCTGGGCTGCAACCGGATCGACGCGGACGGGGCCACCGCGCTCGCCGACCTGGCGGCCCTGCGCGACACCGCCTGGCCGGTCCCGGAGGGGATCGACGCCTTCCTCGACCCGCCCCGGCTGTCCGGTGCGCTCACGCGGGGCTGACCGGTGGCAACGACCGGCCGAGCCGCCGACCTGGACCGCGCCAAGCTGCTCGCCTCCCGGTACCGCGCCGCCAACGCCCGGCCCCGTGCCCGAACTCGCGGGGCGTGGATCCACGAGGTGTCCCACCTGCTGCGCGACCACCACGGACGCGCCGACCGGTTCCGGGCCGTCCGCTGGGCCGACCCGCTGCGCGCCAACATCGCCCATGACTGCGAGATCAACGACGACCTGGTCGCCGACGGCCTCGACCTGCCCTCCAGGGCGGTCCTGCCCAGCACCCTCGACCTGCCCGAGGGGCTGCTGTTCGAGGAGTGCCTGCCGCGCCTGCCCGAGACAGGCCACCGCCTCGACCGCGGGTCCGGAGTCCACGGGCACCCCTCCGGCTGGGAGGACGGCACCGCGGCGGGCGGTGCCACAGGGGTGGAGGCCGACGCGCTCCGGCGCGCCCCCGTCCGGCGCTCGGGGACCGTCCCCTCAAGGGGAGGTTCCACCGGCGTCGCCCTCCTCCGGTGCCACGATCACCAGCCCCGGAACCTCCTGTGCGGCCCGGGCGACCACCCGTCGGTGCCAGGAGGCGGGCCATGTTCGGTCGGGCTCGTACTCCCGGTACTGCTCGTCGGTCCCGTAGGTGCGCACCACCGGGTCGCGCCTGTCACCGAGCGCGCCCACCAGACGGTCGACGGCCTCGGCGGTCCGCGCCCGCAGGCGTTCGACCTCCGGCGGCACCCAGTCGGGGACGGGGTGCTCGCCCTCCTCCCACACTCGAAGGGTGCGGGGGTTGACGCTCAGGTGGGCGGCGAGCCAGCGGACGTCGAGTCCGAGCCACTCGCGGATCACCCTGAACCGGAGGCCGGGCATGCGTCGACCACCGGGTGCTCCGGTACCCGGGGTGAGGTCGTCCACGTCGTCTCCATGAAGGTGTGCGTTCCGGTCGCCGTGGGACGCGGCGACGGTCACCTCGGATGGCATCCGGTGATCACGCGTCAGGCCCGGGGCGCGTGTTTGAATGGGGGGATGTCGCAGCGCAGCCCCCGCACCCAGCCGTCCCGCCTCCGCGCCACCGACCCCTGCCCCTGCGGTCGGGAGGCCGCCTACCAGGACTGCTGCGGGCGCCTGCACACCGGGACCGCCTCCGCCGCCACCGCCGAGGACCTGATGCGTTCACGCTACAGCGCCTTCGCGGTCGGCGACGAGGCCTACCTCCTGCGCAGCTGGCACCCCGACACCCGGCCGGAGCGCCTCGACCTCGATCCCCGTACCCGGTGGATCGGTCTGGAGATCCTCGGCGCCACCGGCGGAACCCCCTTCCACACCGAGGGCACGGTCGAGTTCCGCGCGGTGTACCGCGAGCGCGGCCGGGAGGGCGAACTGCGCGAGCACAGCCGCTTCACGCGCCACGAGGGGGCCTGGGTCTACCTCGACGCCCTGCCGAACTGACCGCCCACCCCCTGTCCCCGGCCTGACCAGGAGACCTCACCCAGGGTGCCCCGGCGCGGGCCCAAGGCGATAATCGGGCGCCTGAACTGCGAACTCCCTCGCTCTGAGCGTCAGGGCGGATGCGGGGAGTTCCACAATGGAGTATAAGGGGTCTTATATCTTCCCGTCGCCACGGAACGGACACGGAGAATGGACCTCCGCACCCCCGGTCTGCTCGAACAGGATGACCTCATCCAGGCCATCGGTCGGGCCCTCGTCACGGCCATCCCCGAGGGATGGCACCAGCTCACCTACCGCGCGCGCATGGTCGGCCCCCTGATCGACGACGTCCTCGCCGTCCAGGGCGCGGACGGGCGGATCCGTTCCGAGCCGGT
>NZ_ANBC01000499.1 GCF_000341125.1 Nocardiopsis lucentensis DSM 44048
TCAAGAGCGCGTGCTACCTGGAGGGCAAGGGCACCTGGCTCACCATGGCGCTGTCCGTCCACCGCTCGGGACGGCTCAGCGTCGACTTCGACCACGACGACGACCCCGGGCTGGACCACCCGCACGGCGCCCACGCCTACGCCCAGGAACTCGCCCGCTACCCCCGCACCGAGGAGTACCTCCCCGACTGGCTCCGCGACCGGCTCGACGAGGCCCGGAGGACGGCTCCGAGCCGTGCACCGGCCGACCCCGGAACCGACCACTCCGCCGCCCCGGCCTTCGGCCCCGCCGTCCACGACCCCGTCGCGGACGCCCTCCAGGCCGAGTGGATCGCCTGGTACGCGGACGACTTCGCCCGGACCTCCGCCGACCGGCTCACCCGGATCACGCGCCAGGAGGCCGAGCCGGAGCACCACCGGCTCCGCGTCCGCCTCCACCCGGTCGCCGCGTTCCCCGAGGGCGCCTCGGGCCGGTTCCTGACCCGCGAGGTCGTCCCGGGCCTGCGGCAGACGGTCGTCGTCGACGGCGAGGAAGGTCCGCGGCCCCTGTCCCGCGAGGCCCATCAGGACACGGGCCGCCCCGACGGCCAGGTCTTCGCCGAGGCCGTCGCCACCTCGCTCGCCGAACCCGTGGAGATCAGCGCGCACGAGATCGACGGCGCCCGGTTCGTGTTCATCGGCGGCAGGCACCCCTACGTCGCGGCGCACGTCCACGACCTCGGCCGCCACCTGGGCGAGGCACCCCACGGCGCACTGGTGGCCTTCCCCGCCCCCGAGGTGGTCATCGCGCACGAACTGGGGCGGGGAAACCCCGTCGCGGCCATGGAGAACCTCCAGGAGATCGCCCGGCACCTCATCGCCGACGCTGGCGAGCCGATCAGCTCCCAGCTCTACTGGTGGCATCCCTCCTCGAGCACCCGCCCACCGGGCGCCCCCGCTGACCTGCGCAAGGTCGGGGTGGAGATCGACCACGAGACCGGGGCGGTCGCGCTGTACGCCTCCGACGAGGAGTTCGGCCCCCTGGTGTCCTCACTCATGTGAGGGACGGCCTGGCCGCTTCCGGCCAGGAGGGGTCCCGGGCACGGTCGGTGGCGTCGGAGCTCCAGAAGGACGGACCGTGTGACGGAAGGGGCATTCATGGAGGAGACGCTCGGGCTCGCCATCCTGGGTTTCGGACTGATCGTCGCCGCGGCCGCGGCGCACCACGTCCAGAACGCCTCCGCGAAGGGCGCTCTGGAGCGCAACGTCCTGATCGGCCTGCGGACACGGGCCACTCTCGCCTCGGATCGCGCCTGGCACGAGGGGCACCGGGCGGCGGGGCCCTGGCTCACGGCCGCGGTGCGCGCCGGATACGCCACCGGACTGGTGACGACCGTGGCCTCCCTGGCGGCGATCGCGGTCGACTCCGCCTTGCCGCTCGCCTGGGCCGTGGGCGCCGCGGGTTACACCGCCCTGGTGGCGCTGCTGATCACCGGCACGGTCAAGGCCCACACGGTGGCCAAGGCGGTCTCTGAGGAGGCGGCACGGTAGGCGCCGCCCCGCGACCGGACGGCGGGCGGGCCGAACTCGGTCGGCCCGC
>NZ_ANBC01000500.1 GCF_000341125.1 Nocardiopsis lucentensis DSM 44048
CGCGGCGTCCGCCCCTCGGGGCCGCCGCGACCGGTGGCAGACTGGGTGGGTCCCCCACCCGGATCCATTCGCGACTCCCGAGCGTCTCGTCCCCAGAGCGCGCTCCGGATGTCGTAGGAAGCGCGCCCCGCCCCCACGACACCCCAGAGGAACACGAGAACCGCAGTGGCAGCTCCCGGCCCGACACCGAACCCCGACGGTGTCACACGCGTGTACCAGTTCCTCCTCCAGTCCGAGGAGCTGCGCAGCGCGCCCGTCCGCGACCTCGACGGTGCCCGCACGGTGTGGTTGGGCGACCTCCCCGAGGACGGCCCCGGCATCGTGTCCGGACTGCTCGATCCCGGTGACGCCGACACCTGGCTCGCCGTGGACCGGGTCCTGCGCTACCAGCCCCCGCCCCACCGGACATCCTGGAACCCTGGCTCGACCCCGGCGGCCCGCGCACTTCAGCGGCGTGCCCGACCAGCAGGCGATGAACGTGGCCGCCTCGCGCGCCTGCGACCAGGTGTGGCTCTTCCACAGCTTCGCCCTGTCCGACCTGGGTCGGGACGACGCGCGCCGCCATTACCTCGACTACCTGGGCCGACCCGCCCGGGAGCGGGATGGCGCCGATATCGGCGAGGTCCCGGCCGACGTGCGCGTCGACCCCTTCGACAGCGTCTTCGAGCAGCGGGTCTACCTGGCGCTGCGGGAGCGCGGGTACCGGGTCGTGCCGCAGTACCCGGCCGGGCCCTACCGGATCGACCTGGTGGTGGAGGGCGGCACCCGGCGCCTGGCGGTGGAGTGCGACGGCGACGCCGTCCACACCGAGGAGACCGCAGCCGACGACGCCGACCGCCAGCGCGAGCTCGAACGGGTCGGCTGGTCGTTCGTGCGCGTCCGGGGCGGCCGGTTCTTCCGCGACCCCGATGCCGCCCTCC
>NZ_ANBC01000501.1 GCF_000341125.1 Nocardiopsis lucentensis DSM 44048
CCCCGCGGGCGGCTGAGCGCGGGAGATTGGACGCCCGCGCCCGTGACAGGTGCCCCGAGCCGCACCGGCGACCGTCGCCGCGTGTGTCAGGGGGGTGCTGCCCGACCACATCGCGGAGAAGAACTGCAGGGCCGCGTCATACAGGGGTCCGGGGGCGCGCACGCGCAGACAGGGGGCGTGACTGCCA
The DNA here is from genome assembly GCF_000341125.1 of Nocardiopsis lucentensis DSM 44048. GTDB lineage: Bacteria > Actinomycetota > Actinomycetes > Streptosporangiales > Streptosporangiaceae > Nocardiopsis > Nocardiopsis lucentensis. The sequence continues at coordinate 188 of NZ_ANBC01000501.1, forward strand.
TGCGCGAACCTGTCGTAGAAGGTGATGTAGGCGGCGCGGTCGGTGGCGACGACGCGGCATGTGTGGGGGACGTCGTAGTGACGCAGCTCGGTGCCGGGTCGCTCCCGGCTCGCCTGGGTCACGTAGTCGATGTTGGTCCTGGTTGGTCCTGATCTGGTCACGGAGCAGGCCCTGGGTGAAGCCCGAGCCGATCCGACGCAGGTCCGACTCGCGTCGTTCCACCCAGGAACCCGGGCCTGATTCCGGTGCCGGTCAGTCGGGAGAGCACCCTGACGAGCCACCAGCGCGGACGCGAGGAGCGGATCCATCCGGCGGCACACACCAGTGCGGTGGCCAGGAGCGAGCTGAGGACGCCGAGCAGGAAGTCGGTCACCGAGGGATCCCCTTCGTCGACGGGGCGGTCGAGGACGGGGCCCTCAGCACAAGTAGGGCAGCAACCCGCGAACGACGTGGGCCGCGTTGTGCGCGGCCAGGTCGTGGGCACGGTCATCCTTGGTCTGGTCGGCGTTGTCGGAGACACCCCGCACCACCACCCAGCCCGGATTGTCCTCACCGCGCACCGAGTTCTCCTGCCAGTACTGGCTGAGTCCTCCGGACTCCATGTCCACGGCCAGGACCTTGTCGTTGTAGCCGGTCAGGAAGTGTCGGATCCGGCTGTCACGGTCGGCGATGACCGCCTCACCCGAACCGATGAGCCCGGGGAGCACCTCGAAGGTCCGCTTGCGGTGCCCCTCGTACTGTCCACGGATCATCGCCGGTTCGCCATGGTCGGTGAAGAAGGCGTTCACCGCGTGGACCATCCGTGCCGGAGCCTGCCGCTCCTCGCCCCTGCGCTGTGTTTCGTCTCCGTCCGTGATCTTGCGTGAGTCGTAGTAGACGACCCGGGTGGAGACGATGACGTTGCCGATCCTGGCGTGCTCGGGGTGCAGTCCGCCCCCGATGCCGACCAGGATCCACAGGCGAGGGTCGAAGTGGTGACGCAGGTGGTCCAGCGCCGACATCACGGACCGCTGGCCCGGGCTGTGGGTCTGGAGGGCGGTCACCCGCAGCGTGCCGCTGTCCGTCGGCACCTCGCCGGTGGCGAAGAAGAGGCCGTCGCGTCGCACCGAGGTCAGGTCGAGCTGCGCGGTGACCGCTCGCATCTCCTTGGGGAGGATCGTGACCACACCCACGTCCCAGCGGTCGGGATTCGTGCTTCTCTTCTCGGAACCGGCGGAGAGGGGTGCTGTGGGAGTGGTGATGTTGGTGGCCCGTGCTCCGTGTCCCACGGCGCTGTTGCTGATCTGGGTGTTGTCGCCCAGGTGGAAATCTCCGTGACTCACTGCTGTCCTTCGTTGCTCGGGGGGGTGGATCCGCTGCTCTGTTCACCGTTGACATTCATCGCTTGGGAACCATGTCCCAGGGCGCTGCCCCAGATGGTGGTGTTACTGCCGATGTTGAAGCTGTTCTGTACGAGCTTCTTGGCGCGTTTGTCGAACTCGGAGTTGTCGACGTCGTGCTCGTGCAGGAAGTCACTGATCGTGTTGAGCAAGCGCTCTTCGACGGTCTTCATGTGGCTGAGCACCTTGGCCTGGTCGAACCGGACCCGGCGCCACTCCTGGGCGTGCTCCTCCCGAGCGCTGATCCGCGTTCCGATCCCGATGTTCCTGATGGGTCGCAGGGTCCAATCCGATCGCAGGACCAGTGCCCTGGCCAGGAGGTAGGGGTAGTAGGGGAGACGCCGACAGTCGAACACCTCGTGGGGGAGACGGATCAGCGCTCGCAGACCGGCCTCCAGGGCCGCCCTCTTCCCGCTCTGGCCGTACTCCTGGACCTTCTGGAAGTCGTGAGGGTTGCGCGTCAGCGCACAGGCCACACAGAAAAGTGTCAGTGTGCGCCCCTGGAGTTTGACATGCAGGAACACCGTGGTGACGAGCTCGGAACCGTAGCTGGGCACGCTGACCTCGATGAAGTGCAGTCCAGACTCGTCCTCACCGTCGATGATCGCGCGCATGCGCCGTGGATCGATCCCGTTCGGGTTCAGGATCGTACGGTCGTTGGAGACCTCGTTCTCGGCCGCGTAGACACGGTCGCTCACCAGCACGGGGAGCCGAACGTTCGGTTCGTCCGTCCTGAGCTCCTCGACGGCGTGGCGGAGTCGTTCCACGAGTTGGTGAGCTCGGAACGGCGGATGGACGTGCTCCCTCCGGCGGAGGGGTTCGTTCTCGTCGTCGCTGGGGCGCAGCATCTGCACGTTCATCGGGGGATCCCATTGGTAGACCGCTTCGCCCGCGCCGACGAAGGGTGAGTCCTCGCCGAACACGGAGAAGGGGGCGATTGCGTCGGCATCCTCGCTGTTGTGCTTGGGGCGGCGGTAGACGACGCAGCCGTGGCCCTGTTGTTCGGCGACCCTCCTCTCCCGTGCGGACATCCGGCGGGGGCGCAGGTGTGGGGCTCTGTGCACGAGGTTGACGCGGAGTTGGCTCGCGGTACCCATGGTGAACACCGTGAGGGCGATCACGGCGAGCATCGCGAGCGCGATCTGCCCCTGACCGGGTGCCGCCCCGAAGACGACGACTCCGGTGACCGCGACGAGCAGGGCGTAGGTTCCCGTGCGTTTGAGTTGTCGTGTCTCCTCCTTCCAACGCCACCCCTCCCACGAGAGACGTCGGCGCTTCCCTCCTCGCCCGCGCCTTCCACCCATGTGTTCCTCGGAGGTGGTGATCTCGGCGGAGAGCAGTAGAGCGCGGCGGAGGAGAAGGAGCAGGACCAGGCCGCAGACGGTCACGGCGGAGGCCACGGTAAGTCTCCAGAGCAGTGGACCGATGACGGCCGCCACGATCATCAGTCGGGGTAGGGCGGCCAGGTGGGCCGCCCACCAGGCGTGACGCATGACGGGAACGAGGTCGAAGCCGTAGGAGGGGGCGACCCTGCGGTAGGGGGTCGTGGAGACCCTCCTGAGAACGAGGTCTCGGAACTTCTCGTCGACGTAGACACCCGCGCACAGGTGGCGTGTGGCGTCCGTTGGTGTGTCGGTGGGGGTTTCCTGGAGGTGATCAGCGTGGAGGGTGGTCATGCCCGGCCTCTGCGTAGATCGAATTAAGGTCATGTAGACCTTAAATGGGATGCTCAATTAAAGTCAAGTTGACCTTTATGGGGAAGTGGTGGATGCTCGCCTGAGGGGGCCCAGGGGCCGGGTGGTCACCGTCGCCTACCTCGCCTGGGGCCCGACCTGCCAACGCCCGTGGGCGGCACCGACGCCGCGCACGCCTACTGGGCACCCGTGGCCGACCTCCTCCATGCCCCCGACGCCCTGGCCTTCTCGACCACGTGCGTATCCTCGACGACGCCTTGGAGCGGGTCGGGGCGGCCTGGAGTACACCACGGTGGCGACGGCCTTCTGTCCTGAACCCTTCACCCTCAGCGACCGGCGCAACGTCTACGAGGTGGTGTGGTGGCACCACCTCGACCCGAGTAACTTCCGGCGCAAGGTCACCAAGGCGGAGGGGGTCGTGGAACCCACCGGAGAGCAACGCCCCCAGGCGGCGGGGCGGCCCGCGGCGCTCTACCGGTCCGGATCGGCGCGTCTGCTCAGTCCGCCCCTCCTGCGGTCAGCGGCGGACTGAGCCTTGCGCATGCCACCGGTGCATGGGCAGCGCCGACCAACGGGCGCCGCGGTTCCGGTCGCGAACCCTCACCCGATACCGCCGTGTCGGTGGTGTGTGGTTGGCTCATCCCATGGGTGTGCAGATCGAGCGGTTCGCGCGGTTGGTGAAGGCGCTGCCGGAATGCGAACCGCGAACATCGGAGCAGTACACGACGTTCCGTGTGCGCGGTAAGCCGTTCGGCTACCTGTGGCCGCGCACCGCCACGGTGGGGTTGAAGCAGACCCTGCTGGAGCAGGCCGCGCTCGTGGCCGAGCGGCCCGAGGTGTTCGAGGTGCAGTTCACCGCGGGCGGGTTCGGCTGGGTGGTCGTCCACCTGGACGGGATCGACCTGGACGAGCTCAGCGAGCTCACCCTGGAGGCCTGGTACCTGACGGCGCCCGACGAACTCCTCGTCGCCCCGCCGACACCCGCGTCCCTCGTCGAGGCCTGAACGGCGGCACGAACGCCCCTCCGCCCGACGACCGGAGCCGGGGCGGACTGCCCCGGGCGGGGACACGGCCGGGTGAGCGCGTCCCCAGCCCCGGGCGGGTTCCGGCCTCAGCCGGGAGGGGACGTCACTCGTCCAGGAAGCGGTGTCCGAACTGGGCCAGGCGCGTGCGCGCCCGGTCCAGCTCCTCGGCGGTGAACAGCGCCTCGAACTCCGGCCGCAGCACCAGCGCCTCCACGGTCAGGTCCAGGCGTCCGCGCTCCCACAGGTTGGCGAACCCGTCCGAGACCGCCGGGGCGTTCAACAGCTTGCGCGCGGTCCCCAGCGGCCCCAGCTCCGACAACATCCCCAGGAAGAACGTGGCCGTGTAGTCGGCCTCGGACCTGGCCCGCTCGTAGATCGACAGCATCGCCGCGCCGAAGTCGGCGGTCGGCGGCGCGGCGGTCGCCCCGGCCGCTTCGGCCGCCCCGTCCTCGGCCTCCCCGGGCTCCTCTGCCGTGCTCCCGGCCGCGTCCTGCCCCAGCCGGTTGACGAACCCGAGCAGCGAGTCCACCGACGTGAACACCTCATACCCCAGCTCCTGGAGCCGGGGCAGGTCGGCCTGCTCGGGGTCCAGTTCCAGGACCACCGGCTTGCCCCTCCCGTGCTGGAGTCCGTTCGGCCAGAACCCCTCCGCCTCGGCCAGCACCACACCCCGTTCGGGGTCGCTGATGGTCGTGTCCAGCTCCGGCTCGGCGAAGCCCAACCGCAACAGTTCGTCCGCCATCTCCCGGATCTGCACCGAACGCGCGTCGTCGGGCTCCGACGCCAGGACGGTGACCGGGCGCAGCGGCTCCTCGGCCGGGGCCTCGACCCCGGTGGCCAGTTCGCTCAGGAACGACTGCGCCGCCTCCGCCAGGAGCCTGCGCCGCTCGGCCAGGAAGTGCAGGTAGTTCTCGACCTTCCACAGCTCCGGGTCGGTCGGGATCCACTGCGAGGCCAGGACCCCCGGGTGGCGCTCCTCCACCTCGGGGAAGTACTCCTCGGGGCGCCGGTCGGAGATCTCCAGGTTGGTCTGCTGGGTCAGGAAGCAGAAGTTGGCGATCGCGTTGACGTGCCCGCGGTCGTAGGCGTCGCGCAGGACTCGTTTGGGGAAGACGTGGTGCACCTGGAGCGAGGAGAGCTTGCCGAGCAGCTCCGCCCTCAGCTCCAGGCCGCTGCCGAAGTCCCGCGCCCCCTTGACCCGGGTGAGCATGTACAGCAGGGGGTAGAACCGCGACCCCCGCGTGGACCCCTCGAAGTCGTGCGGCCGCACCTCCAGGCTGCCGCCCCGGGACCGTTCCAGGGCGGAGATGAGACCGTCCACCCCGGACTGGTGCAGGACGTCGTAGTCCGTCTGCAGGGTGGACTCCGTGGAACCCGCGTAGCGGCCCCACAGGGCGCTGTGGACATACCAGAACAGCACCTTGTCACGGTGGGCCGCGTCGTCGAACTGTCCGCCGTTGAGCTCCAGCAGCCGGGAGACGACGGGGAAGGAGTACCTGCTCATCAGCACCCGGTCGTGGTCCAGACCCAGCCGCCCCGACAGCGCGTCCAGGAAGGTCCCCACGTGGTCGACCGACCCCTTGAGCGCCTTCTGGAACCCCTCGGCGTCCACCCGGTCCAGGGCGGTGAACAGGGCGCGGCCGGTGGCCACGGCGGTGGCGTTGCGCAGCAGCCAGTCCAACGTGAAGGAGAAACCCGCCTCCTTCCACGTGGTCAGGCTCTCGCGCATGGTGCTCCGGGCGTCGGGCCACTGCGCGCACAGCTTGGCCAGCGCCAGGTCACCCTTGGACAGCTTGGTGCCGCCGGAGTTGACCCGGTTGAAGATGTCGACGACCTGGTCGACGGTCTTGTCGGCGCCGGTGATCTTCTCCTGGTAGAAGTCCTTGTCCGCGATCTGGCTCAGCCGGTTGAGCCGGGTCAGGTACCGGTTGGCCGCCTCGGGGTCGTCGGCGAACCGGGCCAGGTAGGGGACCGGTCCCTGGGCGAACAGCTCGGTGACGTCCACCCACAGCGGATCGCCGCTCATCAGGTTGGGCCGGTAGAACTCGAAGATCTCCTTCTCCACGTTGAAGTGCAGCCCCGTGAACGCTTGAGGGTCGCCCTCGAAGAACGCCGGAGCCCTGCCCCGGATGACGCCGTAGAGCGAGGTCACGCGCTGCTGGCCGTCCAACAGCAGCAGGTGCGTCCCGCTGCCCGTCAGCCCGCCGCGCACCGCCGTGTCCTCGGTGGAGGTCTCCCACAGCAGCAGCCCGCCCACCGGGTGGCCCAGGTACATCGAGCGCATCAGGCCCCGGACCTGGTCGCGGTTCCACACGTAGCCGCGCTGGAACTCGGGCAGCAGGATCGTGCCGGAGTCGATCTGGTCCAGGAGGGTGGAGAGTTTCGCCATCGGGGTCCTTGTCATCGGGGTGTACGGGGGAACGGGGGATGCGAACGAACGGGGGCCTCGCGGCCGGTCAGGAGGGCAGGACCGCCTCCAGGAAGGGACTGGGCTCCCGGTGCCAGCTCACACTGAGCCGCTCCCTGGCCCGGGTGCAGGCCACGAACAGCAGACTGCGCTCGCGCAGCAGGTCGCGCGCGTGCGCGCCGGGGTCCTCGTCCTCGGGGGTGAGGCTGCGGGGGCGGGCAGCTGGTCGCCCCCGGCGCCCACCACCGCCAGGCAGCGGAACTCCAGGCCCTTCATCCGATGCATGGTGCCCACGGACACGGCGTCGCCGGCCGACTTCCTGGTCAGGGAACGGGCGGGCAGCCCCGCCTCCTCCAGGGCGAGCACGGTCTGGTCGACGGTCCGGTTGGACCGGGCGGCCACGCCGATCTCGGCGGGCAGCACCCCGGCCTCCGTCCAGGCCCTGACGGTCCGCCCCAGGTGGCTCAATTCCTGCTCCCAGGTGGCCACCCCCTTCATCAGCGGGTCCTCGCCGCGCATCTCCGACCGGCACCCGGCCACCGAGTCCAGCCCTCCGTCCATGTCGTCGACGGACTGGCCGTGCATCAGGCCCAGACTCCATCCGAGGATCTGCGCGGTGGTGCGGTAGTTGATCCGCAGCTTCGACGACCGCCCTCGGATGTCGATCCCCACCTCGGCCAGGCTCACCTGAGGGCCGTAGATCCGCTGGTGGGTGTCCCCGGCGACGAACAGGTCGTCGCGCCCCTCGGCGACCGCCGCGCGCAGCAGCCGCCACTGCCCGGGGTGCAGGTCCTGGGCCTCGTCCACCACCACGTGGTCGAAGGGCCGCGCCTCGCGCGCCGCCAACAGGCGGGCGGCCTCCTCCGCGACGGTCTCGTACGTCCACAGAGCGCCTTCGGCCAACAGCTCCCGGAAGGCCGTGACCGCCTGCCACACCCGCGCCTTGTGCGCCGCGCCCAGACCGCGACCGCGCCCGGTCCGCTTGGCGGCCAGGTACTCCTCCGCCGAGACCACCCGTCGCGCCAGCACCACCTGGCGCCACTCCTCGGACAGGAAGGCGGGGGACAGGTCCAACCCCAGATCGGCCACGACCCGCTCCCACAGCCGACGTTCCCGCTGGGGGCTCAGCAGCTCCGGCTGGCCCTGCTCCTCACGGAACACCCGGTGCGCGAACCGGTCCACGTGCTCCACCCGGATCCGGCCGAGCACCTCCTCGGCGTCACCCCGACCGTCGGTCTCGGCCAGCAGGCCCACACCGGCCCGGAGCTCCTCGGCCAGGGTGGAGGTGAACGTGGTGAGCAGGACCCGGCCACCGGCCCGCGCCAACCGGTGGGCGCGGTGGATCGCCACCACGGTCTTGCCGGTC
>NZ_ANBC01000502.1 GCF_000341125.1 Nocardiopsis lucentensis DSM 44048
CCCGGGCCGGTCCCCGGTGGGTGGCCTCCACCACCGCGCGCTGGGCCGGGTGCAGGTAGATCCGCCACAGGTCGAAGGGGTGAGCGAGCGCGGCCATCAGCTCGTCGGGGCCCTCGACCAGCAGCACCCGGTCCGGACTGCGCCGCACCGCAGCGTCCAGGTCGTCGGGGTCCACCGATCCCTCGACGATGGTCGCTCCCAGCTCGTCCCACACCTGCTCGGGGCTCAGCCCCGCCGCCAGCCCGTAGAGCGCCTCCCACTGCACCGGTGGCAGCAGCCCCTTGGCGGCCTCCAACTGGAAGGGGTCGGTCAGGGTCCGCGCGAACGCCAGGGTCTGCTCGTCCACGCCCAACCGGTGCAGGTCCGCGTCGCCCACGTGCTCGAACAGGAGCGTCGGCGCGCTCGCGGCCATCCGCTTCATGTGCGGCATGCTCGCGTCGATCGCGGCCACGTCACGGATCTCGATCCCGCCCGTGGCCGTGTTCACCGACGCCCGGCGCCGCCTGGCCCAGTCGTAGGCGTCGTCGTGCGGGAGCACCCTGAGCAGCGTGTAGCTGTCGCCGTTGGCCGGCGCCAGGACCACCCCGCGCCAGAACCGGTCGATCCGGATGGTGCGGAACCGGTCGTCGCGGGCGCCGGTGATCTTCTCCAGGTGCAGGCCGGTGTGCGTGGCCCGCTCGAACTTGGCGAAGACCTCGCTGACCCGGCTCTGCACGGGCTTGTCGAGTTTGGCGAACTCCTGGAAGAAGTCCCTGTGGACGGCGAGCTGGGGCACGGCGTGTTCCTAGCGTGGGGGTGGTACGGCGGGGGGGCGGTCGGGGGCGGGGGAGCGGGCTGCCGGGAGGCGCGGCCCTCAGGAGGGGGCCGCGCCCTTCAACAGGTCGTCGATCTGGGCCACGGTCGGGTGGCTGGGACCGTGCAGGCGGATCAGGTCGGTACGCAACTCCTCCAGGGTCCGTCGGCCCGCCTCGTGCCACCCGGCGCCCAGTTCGAGCAAGCCGATCTGGCGCCGCAGTTCCAGGGGGCGCTGGTCGTCGGCGCCGAACGCCGCCACCTCGTCGTCGAGCAGTTCGCGCAGCAGGTCCACCGCCTCCACGGTGTCCCCGGTCAGCGCCCGGCAGGTGGCGTGCTGCAACCGGCAGCGGAACACCAGGCTCCGGTCGCCGTCGGCGGCGCGCTCCAACTCCCCGGCCAGTTCGGCGTACAGCGGCCCGGCCTGGCGGAAGTCACCTCCCTCGAACAGGACGTTGGCCCACTCCATCCGCAGTTCCACCACGTCGGGGTCGGTGCGTCCGAACGCGGCCGTGGCCCCGGTGACGGCGTCACGCAGGGTCTCGGCCGCCTGCCGGTACCGCGAGGCCCCCACCAGCTCCGCGACCCGGCTCCGGGTCCGCTCGATGTCCTCCCGGGGGAGCGGGGACGTGTTCGGCTTCGGAACCCTCGTCGCGGTCGCCTCGGGCTCCGCCCGGTCCGGGCCGCCCTCCGGCACGGTGTCGAACACGCGCGAGAGCGCCGCGCCGTACATGCGGTGCGGGTTGGGCAGGGACGGCGGATGCAGGGTCCCGGGTATCGGTTCGAGTCCGAGGGCAAACCCGATCAACCGGTGGTACGCCTCCACGGCGTCGCGCGGCCGGTCCTCCGGGCGCTTCTCCAACAGCGCGCCGATGACCTCGGACAGCTCACGGGGCACGTCGGGGCGCACGGCCCGCACACCGCTCGGCGTCTCGTTGGCCTGCTTGGAGGCCACCGCGAAGGGCGTGGAGGCGGTGAACAGCCTCCGGCCGGTGAGCATCTCGTGCAGGACGCAGCCCAGCGCGTACAGGTCGCTCTGCGGGGTGGCCATCCCCGCCATGAGCTGCTCGGGCGCCATGTAGGCGGGCGTGCCCGGGGTGTGCCCGGTGCGGGTGATCTGCGACATGTCCGTGCGGTCCAGGGCCACCGCCAGGCCGAAGTCCAGGACCTTGACCGTCCCGTCCGGCTCCAGCATCAGGTTGCCCGGCTTGAGGTCGCGGTGCACCAGCGACGCCCGGTGCGCCGCGGCCAGCACCGAGCACACCTGCGCGCCGATCCCCGTCGTCCAGCCCACCGACAGGCGCTCCTGCTCGGCGACCAGGTCGGAGACGCTCACCCCGTGCACGCGCTGCATCACCAGGTAGGGGTGCTTGTCGTCCCCGCTGCCCGCGTCGAACACCGCGGGCACACCGGGGTGCTGCAGTTCGGCGGTGATCCGCGACTCGCGGACGAACCGCCGCACCATGTCCGCGCGCTCGTCGGCGTCCGCGTCAGCCGGGAAGCGGATGAACTTGACCGCCACCTCCCGCTCCAGGCGGATGTCGCGGCCCTCGTAGACCTCGCCCATGCCACCGCGCGCGAGCGGGAGCGCGTTGAGCTCGTAGCGGCCGTCCAGGATCCGTGTGGCCTTATCCGATCCGGTCATGGCTCCGTTCCCGTGGCCTCAACTCACCCTCCAACAGCCCCCGGTGACCCAACTCTGTCAGCTGCGCACCCAGTTCCGCGACGGCTTCGAGCAATCGTCCGCCGTCCGCCAGCCGTTCCCACGCGTCCGCGTAGGCCCGCTGCCCCCGGGTGTCCAGTGCCGGGATTCGCAGGGACCGCACGTCGGCGCGTCCGCTGGAGGTGCGCACGGCGGCGACCGCCTCGGGCCGCACCGCACCGGCGAGGAATCCCGGGACGGCGTACCCCGGCACCGCCCGGAGCAGTAGCAGCCGCGGCCCCAGGACGGCGCCGCCCTCCTCCACCACGTGCACGGGGGCGTCGCGGACCGTCTCGGCCACCACCACGTCCCCGTACCGGAGCGCCACCAGCCCGGGCACCCGGTCGCACCGGCCGCTCGGGCCGCTTCCCGAGCGCACGTCGCGCACGGTCAGGACCGGGACGTCACCGGTCCCGGTGCCCACCGCCACCGGCGCGCGGCGCAGCTCCACGGCGCCCGCGTCCACCAGCGCCCCGACCGTGGTCGAGGGCGTGTCCCCGGTCGGGTCCAACTCCAGGTCCCGGGAGAACGAACGCACCTGGTCGAGGAGCTCGGACAGGTCGTTCAACAGGGCCGGGTAGCGGACCCGGGCCCGCCCCCTGGCGGCGTCGTCCAGGTGCCGCGAGGGCCGCAGGTCCACCTCCTCGTCCAGGAGGGCGTCGGTCCCGGCGGCCAGCCAGTGGGGGCCGGGAGGAACCTCCCCGCCGACGACGAAGTCCTCCCACACCCGCACCGACGCGGAGGGGTCCGCCGCACCGCCGACCAGGAGGGTCCTTCGCCACGTCTCCCCGGACTCACGGGGGTGCACCAGCACCCACACGTGGCGCCCCGAGTCCGTACCCGCGCTGCCGGGCACCTCCAGCACGGCGCGCAGCGCCCCCGAGCGCAGCAGGTTCGCGCGGATCCGCCGCCCACCCGGCCGGTGGGAGACCGACGCCGGAAGAACGACGGCCACCCGACCGCCGGGCCGCGTCCGCGACAGGCAGTGCTGCACCCAGGCGAGTTCGCCCTCGCCGCGCGGGGGAACCCCGTACACCCACCGGGGATCGTCGCACAGCTCCTCGAACCCCCACTCGCGGTCCCGGAACGGCGGGTCGCACAGGACCACGTCCGCCCTCTCCGCGGGAAAGGCCGGAGCGGTCAGGGAATCGCCGGAGGCCGTGGCGCTCACACCCCCGGGGACGACCAGCCGGGCGGTCGCCACGTGCACCGCGTCCCGGTCCCGGTCCTGCCCCAGGACCACCCCGGCGCCCCGCCGCACGGCCCGTACCAGCAGCGAACCGGTCCCGCACGCCGGGTCCAGCACGGAGGAACCCGCGCCGATCCCGGCGAGCTCGACCATCCAGTCGGCCGTCT
>NZ_ANBC01000503.1 GCF_000341125.1 Nocardiopsis lucentensis DSM 44048
GGCCCGGAGGCAGGGATCCCCACGGGTGGACGTCGCCCAGCAGGGCGGCCGCGTACCCCATGAACTCGGTGAGGCGCACGTCGGGCACCGCGGTGCGCACCCGCTGCCACAGCAGGTCGGCGGGGCCCGCCTCGAACGGCCTGCCGTGCTCGCGGCACCACTCCCGCACCTCCTCCAGCGCGAACAGCGGATGGGCCGAGGTCCCCGCCACCGGCCGCGGAAAGTCGGTGAAGCGCCTGCGCCAGTTGCTCACCGCCGGTCTGCGCACACCGGCGAGCCGGGCGATGTCGGCCGACCCGACCAAGGCCGCGGCGTCCGCGCCGCCACCGCGCACGTCGGTCATCGGTTCCGCCCCTTCCACAACGGGGCCAGCACCCGACGCGACTGGAGTTCGGTGATGTGCTCGGCGACCCGCACCGGTGTGGTCCCCCCGCGCACCAGCAGCCCCACCTCGATGGTGCTCGCCACCCCCGACCGGGTGAGGTCGGCGCTGGAGACCACCAGCGTGCGCCGGTCGGCCACCGCCAGCTTGGCGTGCGCCTTGGCGCCGCGCAGCCACGGCCGGCTGACGATGGG
>NZ_ANBC01000504.1 GCF_000341125.1 Nocardiopsis lucentensis DSM 44048
ATGGTGAGGTCCAGGCCGAACTTCTCGGCCATCTCGTCCTTCCACTCCACCGCCGGGCCGGTCGGGCAGATGATCATGATGCGCTGGGTCCGGTGGCGCAGCAGGAGCTCCTGGGTGACCAGGCCGCCCTCCAGCGTCTTGCCGAGGCCGACGTCGTCGGCGACCGGGCCCGATCTCCCAGAGGACCTCCAGGGTCTCGCCGTAGCGTCCGTCCTCGACGCCCCGGAGGGTGACCAGGTGGCGCCGTCGGTCTCGTCGGCGGCGCTGACCACCCACTTCTGACCGCGTACGGCCGCGAGATCGCTGGGGGCGGGGAGTTGTTCGGTGGTGCTGGGCATCGTGGCCTTCCTGCGTGGCACCGGATGGGGCGGCACCGCGACGCCCGGCGGGCGGGGCTGCCTGGCCGACATCGGACTCCGGGACGGGCCGACGCGTCAAGTGGAACCGACTTTAGCTGTTAACAGAGTTAACACGCAAGAAGTGTATATAGTGGATCACGTGACCGCGGTCGGGAGGGCGGGAGAACCCGTGAACCAGGACGGCGGTACGCGGTACCGGGTTTACCCGACCCGTGATTCCGCCACACAGTCAGGACCTTGGTCCCGAAAACCCGCATTCCCCAGCGGTGACCAAGGCATCGGTGAAACCGTCTTCTCGAACACGCCGACTCCCATCCCACGAGCGTCTCCCCTGAAACCTCGGACAGAGAGGCACGAGATCAGCCTTGGCAGCCGACGAACCCACCCCCGTGCTCACCGATGTCAAACGCCTCTACCAGTTCCTCCTCAACGCGGAGGAACTGCGCAGCAAGCCCGTACGGACCGTCGACAGCTCGGTCCGCGTCCTGTGGCTGGACGACCTGCCACGGGACGCTCACAGCGTCGCCTCCGGGCTCTTCGACGCCGACGCGGCCGACTGCTGGCTTCGCGTCGACCGGGTCCACCGCTCCGATCCCCCGGCCCCGCCCACCCTCCTGCGCCCCTGGATCGACCCCGAGCGGGTACGCGACCACACGAGCGAGTTCGCACCACCGCTGAGGGAACGCGCGCTCACCGCCCCCTCCGGCCGAGAGCGGGCCGGAGAGGTCGTCGAGGGCCGCGCCGCCCCGTCCTCGGAGACCGCGGACGGCGAAGCCCATGAGCATGGCGGAGTCGAGAGCGCCGTCCTCACCCTCGACGACCACCCGGACCGCGAGGAGATCACCGACGCCCACCGGAAGTGGTCCGGCTCCTGGGAGACCTGGGCCGATCGCGAACGCCGCACCGCTCCCCTCATCCGCCTCTACGAACGCGTCTACCGCATCCACGCCGAAGCTGTCGACCTCGGTGAGTCCTACGAACTGGTTCTGGGTCTCGGCCTGCTGACCTGGACGGCGGAGGACCAGCCGGTGCGACGCCACCTCCTCACCCGGCGCGTCGTCCTGTCCATGGACGAGCGGGGCCGGATCGAACTCGCCCCGGACCCCGACGGCCCCGGATACACGCTCGAAGAGGAGATGCTCGACGCCTCACAGCGCGTACGCGAGGAGCCCCGGGAACGGATCGGGGCGGAACTGGCGTCGGCCTCGGAGTTCGACGGCCCCGACGGCGCCGCCCACCTGCACGCCGCCCTCGAGGAGTGGACGCTCGCGGTCTCCTCCGACGCCCGCTACGTTGAGACCGGAGCCCGACAGGGGGCCGGCGCGGACACCAGCGCCGCCCGTGTCACCTTCGCCCCCGCCATCATCCTGCGTGAACGCCCCAAGCGCGGCGAGGTGAACGCGCTGCGCCAGATCGCCGAAGCAGTCGAACGCCATGCCGAGGCGACCCCGCTCCTGCGTCACATCGTCGGCGGCCGGACCGGCGCCCCGTCCGACCCCGGTTCCGAGGCCACCGAGGACCTCCCCGAGCCCGGTGCCGGTACCGTCCCCGTCCCCTCCGCCGAGGACGAGCTGTACTTCGCCCTGCCCTCCAACGCCGAACAGCGCCAGATCGCCGACCGGCTGCGCGCCAGTGACCTGGTCGTCGTCCAGGGGCCTCCCGGCACCGGCAAGACCCACACCATCGCCAACCTGGTCACCGACCTGCTCGCCCGTGGAGAGCGCGTCCTCATCACCAGCCAGACCACCCGCGCCCTGAAGGTCCTCAAGGACAAACTGCCCGACCAGATCCGCCCGCTGGCCGTCAGCCGTACCGGTGACGGCATCGAGGCCCAGCGCGAACTGGAGGCGTCCGTCCGCACCATCCTCGAACGGCAGGCCGACGACGACCCCCGGGCGTCCCAACGCGAGATCGAGGCCCTCCACCGACGCCTGGACGGCGCCAGGGGCCGGCGAAATCAAGAGCTCAAGGAACTGCGGAGCATCCGCGAACAGGAGACCTTCCACCACCCCCGCCGCATCGGCGACTACGAAGGAACCCTCGCCCACATCGCCGAACGGCTCGCCGAGGAGGAGGACCGCCACGCATGGATCGGTGAGGTGGCCGCCGACCGACCGCCCGTCACCGCCGACCAGGTCCGCGGGCTCCTCGACGCCGCCCGCGCCTACACCCCCGAGCACCGCCGGATCTGCGCCGAGGTCCCCGAAGCCACGCGCCTGCCCGCCCCCAGCTGTTTCGCCGACGCGCTCGAAGCCATCGCCGAAGCCGACCGCGCCGCCTCCGCGGCGGCCGGCTCTTGGGAAGGGGACACCGGCGCACTCGTCCAGGAACTGTCCCGCGAACGCTGCGCCGCCCTGCGCGCCAGGGTCGAGGACTTCACCGCCTCCAGGGCCCTGGCCAACCGCCTCGACCGGCGCTGGGACGCGCTGCGCGTCGGCGTCCTGGCCGGACGTGACCAGGAGGCCCGCACACAGGCGGACACCGTGCGCTCCTCCCTGGAAGCGGCCGAGAGCGCGCTCACCGCGCTCGGCGGCGCACTCATCGAAGGACTGGACCGATTCGGTCTGGGCGAAGCGCTGGGGTTCGCGGCCACCCTGCACGAAGGGCTGGCCAACGGCCGCAAGATCCACGGCGTATTCGGCCTACGGACCCGCCTGGCCAGGGACAACGCCGCTTTTCTCGACGGAGTCACCGTCGACGGACGCGCCCCCCACACCCTGCGGACCCTGGAAGCGGTACGCCACCGTATCGACGCCGAACGCTTCCTGTTCGAAGCCGCCCGGGCCCTTGGCGCGGACACCTCCGCCGAGTCCTGGGGAGAACCGCGGACCCGGACCGCTCGCTTGCGCGACGCCCTCGCCGCACTCGACACGTTGCTGGGCCTGGCCCGGGCCCGCACCGCCCTGATCGAGGCCGCGACCGCGGTGCCCCGGCTCGCCGCCCTCGACTGGGCCGCCGACGCCGAGGTGGACCGCGTCGCGCTCCTTCTGACGGCCGCCGACGCCGAACACGACGCGGCCCCCGCCCGCGCGTTGGTCGCCGGGGCCCGCACCGAGTTGCGGGCCTGGTCCGACCGCTCCCACCCCGAGCCCCCCGCCCTGCGCCGGGCCTTGACGGCCGTGGAGACCGGTGACGCGGAAGGATACGCCGCGGCGTGCGCGGAACTGGAACGGGTGCGCGAGGCCGCCCGGCTGGCCACCGACTACGAGGAGGCTCTGGACACCGTCGCCCGGGCGCACACCTCCCTCGCCCGGTCGATCGCCGACACCTGCGACGACCTGGCGTGGAACACCCGCTTGGCCGGGTTCGACCAGGCATGGGCGTGGTCGGCGTGGAACCGGCGCCTGACCGAACTCACCGACCCGGCCGCCGAGGAGCGCTGCCGGGCCCGGCTGGAGGAGGCCGACGGCGAGATCCGGCTGACCAGGGCCAAACTCGCCGCCGCCCGCGCCTGGAGGGCCTGCCTGTCCCGGCTGACCCGTGACCAGGAAGTGGCTCTGCGCTCCTACCAGCTGAGCGTCCGCAAGATCGGCAAGGGTACGGGCAAGTACGCCCGCGTCCACCAGCAGCACGCGCGCGAGAGCCTGCGCGAGTGTCAGCCCGCGGTGCCCGCCTGGATCATGCCGCTCTACCAGGTGGTCGCCACCGTTCCCATGGAGACACCCGGCGCGTTCGACGTGGTCATCGTCGACGAGGCCAGCCAGTCCGGCCCCGAAGCCCTACTGTTGGCCTGGCTCGGCAAGCGCCTCGTGGTGGTCGGTGACGACAAGCAGGTCAGCCCCGCCAACGTCGGTATCGACCAGCAACAGGTGTTCACCCTTCAACAGCGCCACCTGGCCGCGTTCCCGGCCTCACGGCGCAACCTGTTCTCGCCCAACCGCAGCCTGTTCGACATCGTGTCCGGGCTCGCGGGAAGCCGCGGGCAGCTCATGCTCAAGGAACACTTCCGGTGCATGCCCGAGATCATCGGCTTCTCCAACGAGCACTTCTACGACGGCAGGCTCCAACCGCTGCGCCAGTACGGATCGGACCGTCTGCCGCCACTGCGTGCCGAGTACGTGACCGACGGGATGCTCGAAGGCCGGGGACAGCGGCAGGTCAACCGGGCTGAGGCCGAGAGGATCGTCGAACGCGTCGTCCTGTGCTGCTCCGATCCCGCCTACACGGGACGCACGATGGGCGTGATCACCCTGATGGGCAACGCCCAACAGGCACTGATCGAGGACCTGCTCGCCGACTGGTTGTCCCTGGAGGAACGGATGGAGCGGCACGTCCGAGTCGGCAATCCGGCGGCGTTCCAGGGCGACGAACGCGACGTGATGTTTCTCAGTGCCGTCTACGCGCCCTTCGACACCGACGGCGAATCCCGCAGGCCCGGCCCCTTCAGCGCCGAGGGTCACCAGCAGGCCGTCAACGTCGCCGCCTCCCGCGCCCGTGACCAGGTCTGGTTCTTCCACAGTTTCGCCCTCACGGAACTGGGCGAGACCGACCTGCGTCGCGCCTACCTGGACTACCTGGGACGGCCGGCCACCGACCAGGACGGCACCGGGCTCGGCGAGATCCCCGGGGACGTGCGTGTCGAACCGTTCGACAGTCTCTTCGAGCAGCGCGTGTACCGGGCCCTGCGTGAGCATGGGTACCGGGTACGGCCCCAGTACCCGGCCGGGCGCTACCGCATCGATCTGGTGGTGGAGGGCGGGACCCGCCGCCTGGCCGTCGAATGCGACGGCGACGCCTTCCACACCGAGGAGAACGCTTCCGACGACGCCGCCCGACAGCGCGAACTCGAACGGGTCGGCTGGACGTTCGTACGCATCCGGGGCAGTCGCTTCTTCCGTGACCCCGAGGAAGCCCTCCAGCCTCTGTGGAAGCAGCTCGAACAGATGGACATCCAGCCCGTCGGCCTCTGACCCGAGCGGCCCGGGTCCACCTGGCGAGGCGGATCCGGGCCCACCCCCTACCCCCCACCCCCCACAAGGAGGTACAGATGTTCACCGAGGGCCGCCTGACCCGAGGCCCGGGCGCTGACCCGCGCCAGATGCCGTTCGCCGCCGTGGCCGTCAAGACCACCGGGTACGAGCCGCGCCGGGACCGGATCTACGAGGTGGCCGTGGTCCGCATGCGCGGTGACGGCACCGTCCTCGACGAGTACGCCACACTCGTCAACCCCCTGTGCCCCGTCGGCGGGGACGACCACGATCCGATCACCGACGACCAGGTGCGCAAGGCGCCGACGTTCGACCGGATCGCCGGGGACCTGCTCGCCTACCTGTCCGGGTCGGTGGTGGTCGCGCACAGTCTCGACCACGTGGACCGGTTCCTCGACGCCGAACTCGGCCGGATGGGGGTTCGCGCGCCCGGTGTCCCCGGCCTGTGCACCCTGCGCCTGACCCGCACCCAGTTGCGCACCTACCCCTACCGGCAGGACAACGTCTATCGCCTGCTCACGGGGGAGTGGCCCTCCTGGGAGGCCAGCGCGCTGGACAAGGCCCGGCAGCGGGCGCGGATGCTGCACATCCTCATCGGGCAGAGCCCCGTCCCCCTGCGGTGGCACGGCCCGGGACCCCTCGCCCTGCCCGCGCTGCCGCGCACCGGCCTGATCGCCCCGCGCGTGGTCGGCCTGCGGATGGGCAGTGCGGGCTGGCTGGCCAACCTGGTGGCCGGGCTTCCCGACATGAACCCCTCGCCCAACCCGAACCCCCAGGGAGCGGCCGAGTACCGTTCCATGCTGGGCCACGCGCTCGCGGACGGCAAGATCGTCGGGGACGAGGCGCAACGTCTGGCGCTCCTGGTCACCGGGGCGGGATTTTGCCAGTCGACCATCCGCCGGGTGCACGACCAGGTGATGTTGGAGGCACGGGCGCGCGCCGAGGAGGACGGCGTCGTCACCTCCGCCGAGCTCAGGGAGTTGGAGAAGGCCGCCCGAAACCTCGGTTCCGGTCACCTGATCCAGGACCTCCTCCGGATCTCCGAGGAGGAGAAGGCCCGCAGGAACGGGCCGCTCAAGGGATGGCGGATCGTGCCCGTGGGAAAGAGCGGCCCGCTGGAGGAGGTCGTCGAGTTCGCGGTGGGCAAGGGGGCGGTCGTCGGCGCGAACGTCACCAAGACCGTGCGCCTGGTGATCGCAGAGGACGGTTCGACCGACCGCAAGGTCCAACGCGCCCGCGAGGCCGGGCACCAGGTGGCCGCCCCCGCGGAGGCCTGGGAGGTGCTGAGGGCGGCGATCGAGCGGGCGCGGGCTGGGCTGTTCGATGACGGTAGGGGTGCGGCCGTCGACGCCCGCACGCGCGCCGAACAGGAGCGGGCGGAGCGCGCACGGCAGGACAGGGAGGTGGGGGCCTGGCAGGAGCGCTGGCGTCCCCGCGAGCTCACCGACCAGGAGTACCACGCCGAGTTCGTCGCGCCGCACGAGGAAAGTGCGGATCTCGACAACCGCAGGATCGTCGTCACCGTCCGAACGGAGCCGGAGCCGGAGCCGGGGAGGAAGGGCGGCGGGTGCGCGGGTGCGGCGCTGCTCCTCATGGCCACGGGAACGGCGGTGACCACCGCGACCGCCCAGCTCTGGCCGTTCTAGCCAGTGCGCGTGCCCTGAGCTGGGGAGCGGTGCCCTGACTGCCCGGGGGCGTCTGTCCCCTCATCAGGTGCACGCGCACCGTGTATCACAGTTCTGCTCCTATTTACCTTTTTGGGTGGATCGGGTAAGAGCCTGGCGCTCACCACTTCCATTTTCGTTCGGGGCGGGTGTAACGTGAGTCGCCAATACTTCGTATTCGCGCTACGGCCAGCCACTTCCGCACTGGGCTGCGGTCTTTCCCTTTTGCTATGGTGCCCCGATCAGACTTCCGTGAAGGGTTCGGTATGGATTTCGAAGAGAAGGTTTCCACGCTCAGCGCCAAGGTGCACAAACAGCGCGGTATGACCCAGACCGAGGAGGCGGCGAAGAACGCCTTCGTCATGCCCTTCATCGCCACCGTTCTCGGATACGACGTCTTCGATCCGTGCGAGGTGGTGCCAGAGTTCACCGCGGATGTCGGGATGAAGAAGGGTGAGAAGGTTGACTACGCCATCATGCACGACAATGAGGTGCAGATGCTCATTGAGTGCAAGAAGGCGAACGGTGAGTTGCGGGTCGAGCACGCCGCTCAGCTCTATCGCTACTTCTCTGTGACCAACGCGCGGATCGCCATCCTGACCAACGGGCTGGAATACCAGTTCTACACCGACCTCGAAGCACCCAACCGTATGGACTCCAAACCGTTCATGGTGCTTGACCTCGGTGACGTCGACGAGAGTCTGCTCCCGGAACTGCGCAAGCTGACGAAGACGTCCTTCGACCTGGACTCGGTGGTCGACGCGGCGGAGAAGCTCAAGTACCTCGGAGCGATCAAACGTGCTCTGGCGGACCAGTTCCAGGACCCTGAGGACGAGTGGGTGAAGTTCTTCGCGAGCCGTGTCTATGACAGGGCCTTCACCAAGCGCGCGCGTGAGCAGTTCACCCCGCTCGTTCGGGAGGCCGCGTCAGCTTTCCTGGACGACCAGGTCAACATCCGGTTGAAGAAGGCCCTGGAGTCCACCCGTCCGCAGGCCGAGGAGGCGGAGGTCGACAGCTCGGAGAACGCCGAGGAAACGGAGCGCGACACGGGCATCGTGACCACCCTGGAGGAACTGGAGGGGTACCAGGTCGTCAAGGCGATCGCGTGTAGCGAGGTCAAGCCGCAGCGGATCACCCAGCGGGACTCCAAGAGCTACTTCGCCATCCTGCTGGACGACAACAACCGGAAGCCGATCGCGCGTTTGCACTTCAACGCCAAGTCGAAGAAGTACCTCGGCACGTTCGACGACGACAAGAACGAGACTCGTCACCGGCTGGGCTCGATTGACGAGATCTACCTCCACTCCGAGAAGATCCGCGCGGCGGTGCGGGCTTATCTCGCCTGACGATCGAGGTGTCGTCCCCCGCCCACGGCGCTGTCAGACCCCTCGTCTCCGGGGGCGGTTCGCGGGGCGGCTTCACCCGAACCTCATCTTCACTCCCAGACAAGGTGCCGGTCCTGAAGGGAAAGGTTCCTGTCGCTGCGCACCGGAGGACACGGTGACGAAGAACGACCCGTTACGGCCTGGACGTCGCGCGCCTCGTTCGGTAGGAAACGGCCATACCGGAAATCCCTGCGGTTACCCAGGGTGTGCGGACATGAACGCGAGCCTGTCCACGATGTGGGAGCGAGTCGACCAGGACCACGATTTCGGCGGTACCAACCGGGAACTGCGTTGTCGGGAGCACTGGGGCTTGGAGGCGCCGCCGGTGATCCGTTCCCGGAAGTCCCGGTCCGTGCCCTCCGGAGCCAATCGGAGCAAGCGTGCTCGATCCCAGACCAAGGCGAAGAAGAAGCCTCAGGTCAAGCGGTCCGGTGCGGTCAAGAAGGTGGACATGGCCGAGCTGAACAGGATGTGCCGCAGGGCGAAGGAGCTCCTTCCCCAAGAGCCCGACAAGGCGGCGGAGATCTGTGCTCGGGCGCTTCGCCTGGAAAGGGAGGTCGTGTCCCAGGAGGGCCGGAAGGGCAGGGTGCTCATGGATGTGTTCCTGGTGTTCCAGCGTCAGGCCCTGAGCGCTCTGCGCCCTTCCCCCGGGCGGTCACAGTCGTCCCGGTCCGGTGCCGTCCCCGCGCCGCGAAGGCCGTCTCAGAGGCGGAGCGGTGTCGGCGATCAGCGGCAGAGCAGTGGGAAGCGACGGAATCGCGGCAAGCTCGGTTCGGCGGAAGAACGGGAACTGAGGGGGATGTACCGGGAGGCCAAGGGACTCGTCACGCGTGACCCCGGACGGGCGGTACGGGTGTGCGATCAGGCGCTTTCAGCGCTGGAGGGCAGGAGTGGCTGCGCGACCCTGCGTGATCTCCTGCGGCAGGTACGCGGTGAGGCGTTGAGGAAGCGGCGTGGGCGTTAGCCGTCTTGGTCGGGAAGAGGTTCGGCCTCGTCCGCTGGGGGCAGTGAAGGGGGCCGGAACGTGATTGTGGTGTTCTAGTTCAGGTCATCCTCAGCGGTGTTCAGGAAGACCCGCCGCTCGTCGCCGCCGGCCCTCCCGCGTCTACCCCGGCGACCTCGTCCAGACCTCCTGGGTCCGCGCGGACCTGCGCGCCGACCTCGCCCTCCTGGAGGGAACCGTCCCCGACTGGTCCGAGGACGTGGTGCTGCGCGCGAGCGAGGTGTTCGCCAACGCCTGCGACCACTCGCGCTCCGGTGAGGCCGACGGCCGGGTCATCCGCACCCTGTCGATGCCCTCCGCCACGACCGTGCACGTGTCGATCGTCGACGACGGCGCCCGGGGCACGACCCCGACCATCAGCGGTCCCCGGACCCCGAGCGCCGTACCCCCAGGAGTGGGAGGAGGCCGAACGCGGCCGGGGCCTGTTCCTCATCGACCGCCTGGCCACCGCGTGGGGTACCCGGGCGGTCGTGGACCTCCCGTTCCGCGGTGGTTTGGGCATCGTGATCTGGGCCGAGTTCACCCTGGTCGTCCCCGCACCCGCGAGCGCGGGACGGTGAGCGCCGACACCCGTGAACAACACCCCTTGGTCGAGCTGTGCGGCAACCCCCGGGTCGCCTACCGCCGGGCCCACGGCGAACGGCCCGCCTGGATGCGCGATCCGCCGCTCTCGCCAACCACACGAACGCCCGTGGCTCCGCGCGGGCCGCGCAGCCACCGCAAACCCCGCTCCACGGGCCGGCGCCTGGTCACCCACGCCCTCGCCGCCCTGACCGGCGCGCTGGTGTTCCATCTGATCGCGGACCTGCTCTGATCCCGACCACGTTCGGCCGTGCCGGGGGACCCACCGCTCCCGGCACGGCCGCCGCTGTCCGCTTCCTCAGCCCTTCGCGCCCACCAGTACCGACGAGAGCCCGGAAGGGTGTGAGAGCACCCGTGGCCTGTCTCGGTGACGAACGTTCCGGAGCTGCCCGGTCGTGGTCGTGGTCGTGACCGGAGCGGGGACGGACGCACTTCGTGCGCCGTTCTCTCGCGAAGGTGCCCCAAGGGGCGGGGAGGAACGAGGCCACGAGTCACCGAATCCCGGTTTGTTGATGATTGAGAGTAAAACCAACCAGTTGGTTGCAAAGCTGATGAGTGGACTCTACTCTTGCGGGTGCCGGGGAAAGCCGCCCACGCAACAGGACCGCGGCTGATCCGGGTCACCGTCACGTGCCACCAGGGCGTCCGGAACGCACTTTCGCCGACACCCACGAGTCCGGGAACACGCAGTGCCCCCGCACCTACCGACCGAACCGAAGCCGGGTCCGCCGCATCGGCCGACTCCCGTCCCCTGAGGAACACCACCATGACCACCAGCGCCAGTCAGACCATCGCTCTGCCCGAGGGGATCGACCTGCCCCAGGGCTTCACCACCACCCACGTGCGCGGCGAGTTTCACGGAGGCGTCCCGGTGACGGTCACCCGCTTCCAGACCGCAGTCGGAGAACCGAACCACGGAGGGGAGCACGTCACCACCGTGATCGGCGCCGACGACGGCGTCATGTACGGCTACACGCGCCAACTCGTCACCCGTGGCACCGAGCAGCTCCCCGATGACGAGGCCGCCCGGCGCGTGGCCTTCGACTTCTTGGAGTGGGTGGCCCCCGAACACGTCGGCGGACTGTCACTGTGCTGGATCGCACGACACGACGAGGAGGTGGCCGACGCCGACGGGGCCGCCGGTGTCGTCGCCGGGATCAAGGTCAAGACCCGCCACGAGTCCGGCCTGTACACCTGGGTCATCGTCGGCGAGGGCGAGCAGGTCATCACCTACGAACGGGACGTCGCGTGGGACACCGACCACGCCCGCCGACAGACCGGCATGTGGCTCCACGACCGGTGGATCATTGCCCGGGACACCCACGGCGCCGAACTCGAGGCGCCCGCCGCACCACTGACCGCGTGACACCCGCGGGGTGCCCCACCCCGGGCCGAGGGTTCGATACGCGTACACCACACATGCGGCAACGGACGGGGAGCGCCCATCTCACGCGGGTGACGTGGGGGTGATCTCCGCAGTTCCGCAGGCGGTCTCCGTATGATCGCGACCTTGCTCTGAGCGCGACTACGTGAGGCTGGGGTGGGGCCACCGCCTCGGGCTCGGTCCATCCGCGGGTCGTGGACGGTGAAGCGCGCCCGGTCCTGCGCGATCCGACGCAAAGGCGTTGGCTCGCTCCGCGGCACCGGCCTTCGTGGTCATGCGGCTCGTTCGGCGGCCCGGGAAACCCGCGAACCGCGGTCAGATCCCTGCATGGAGGAGGGCGCGGTCAACGACGGCGGCGACAACTGACCCGACGAACGCGACGAAGGCGGGGCGGCCCATGGCGGGGCCGCCCCGGCCCTCGGGGGTGAGGTCGTGCGACCACACTCCCACACCGGTTCAGTGCGGCCGGTTCGCCGAAACCATCCAGGTGGCGTAGCACGTCCAGTGCGTTCAGGGCCGGGTCCCGCGCCCCGACGCGCACGTACGGAGCGATTACGCGCGGGAGGTCGTCGCGGACGGCGTCAGAGATCATGGCCGGGGCCGCCCTGGTGTCACGGGAAACGGGAACGGCGCGAGCGTTCACAAGTCCCGGGAGCCGCACGGGCCGGCTGACATCCGTCCAAGGTCTCGCGCCTCGAACGCGGGAACCCGATCGCGAGCGCCGATGACCTGCGCCGCTGGGTGCCGCTCCGCGGGAGTGACGACCCGGTTCAGGGGCTCATCGCACGACTCGGCTCGTGGGGGACCCACCACACGGGTCGGTGCCGCAGACTCTCCGCTGCCAACCGGGCACGTCAGCAGAGCGCTGTCGACTTGGAGAGTCGCCCGCGCACACCGCACATCTTCGAGTCGGTGTCCGTGCCCGGCTTCCTCCGGGCACCCGGCTACGCGCGCCATGGTCGGAGGAGCGGTCTCACTCCACGCGACTCCGGCGGATGTCGAAAAGGAAGTGCTCAAGCAAAGGGAGCGCCGCGCCGTCCTGGACGAACGGCGCACACGACTGCGGACCCTGCTAGGGACCGGTTCTGCGCACACGTCAGGTGTCACCCGTGTTCAGGCCGGACAGCTCGATAACCGCCGATCCCGCACAACCAGGAACCCGAGACCTCGTTCAGCTCTCCCTGGACCCTGTCCCCTGACAGCACCGGCCAGGCGGCGTGGACCACCAGGTGGTCCCCTGCGCGCACGTCCCGCACGGCGACGCGGACGTTCTCGCCGTCCCCACCGCGGTACCAGCACGGGCCGGAGGAGGGCTCACCGAACGAGCACAGAGTCTCGGTTCCGTGCTCCTCATCCGGGATCCCGTCCGGACCCACGTCGGGGTAGGAGTAGACCACCACACGCATGGGGATCTGGGCGGTGTCGAACACGAACTCGGCGATCGGGCCCGGGGCGGAGGGGAACCGCGGCCAGGTGACCGTGTCTCCGGGCTCCTCGAAGGGGCCGCCCAGGGCGGCCCAGTCCACGGCGACCCTGGCCAACGCGAACCCCTCCCGGACACCGCCCAGGTACAGGTGCGGAGGATCCTTCGGCGCGTCGACCATCTGACTGGGCAGACAGGGGATTCCCGGCACGGTTCCTCCCTCACCCGGCGAGCCGTTCTCCTTATCCGTGACCATGGTCCGCGCACGCCGTCAGGACGGCCACCGACACGCCGGTCGGGGCGGAACGTACGGCGGCCCTCCTGGGAGCCGTGCCGTTCAGGCCGCGCGCCAGCGGAACCGGTCGTCCGTCGCCGTGGTCTTGCACTGCATCAGGGTCCCGGCCGACGTGTACCCGTACTGCCAGTACTCGTCGCAGAACGCGCCGGGGTGCACACCCCGGACGTGGGACGGCGCCTCGGGCTCCGGTTCGGGTTCCGGATCCGGCGCGGGAGCGGGGGCCGGAGCGGGTTCCGGCTCAGGTTCCGGCTCCGGTTCGGGGCGCGGGTCCCCGATCTCGGCCGGGCACTCCTCGTCGGAACCGACGACGAACACCTCCACCACGAGCCCGTCCCGGTAGGGCGCCGTCTCCCCGGCGGCCTCGGGGGACTGCTCGCACACCAGGTGGTCGGCGGCGTCCTCCTGGGCCGGCGCGTCGACGTCACCGAAGGCGGCGGACACCTCGACACCGGAGACCCCGGCGCTCTCGGTCCACTCCTGGGCTTCGGAGACCGTGTCGTCGACGAAGTCGGGCAGCGTCGGCCACTCCTGTGCGGCGTCGGGCGCCTCGGGGCAGTCGACGCCGTCCGGGGCGACCCCCAGGTCGACCACCGTGTCGTCGACCTCCTGGTAGCACACCAGCATCGCCGAGCGGTTCCACGCCACGTCGTCCCCGGACGCGGCGAGCACGACCTCGCCCAGGGAGAAGCTGGCGTCGTCGAGTTCCTCCTCCGCGGCCGGGAGGTCGAGGCCGATCACCTCGGGCGTGATGGGGGTCGGGGACTCGCTGGGGGACGGAGACGAGGACGAGGCGGCGGTCACCGGCTCGGAGTCCGGCGGACCGGCCAGGAGTCCGATCAAGGACAGGAACACGAACGCGGACACGGCCACGGAGGCGCATCCGCCGCATCCGATCCCGAACTTCGCTCCGAGCGACATCCCCGGCTTCGTCCGCGGCGGTGAGACCGGGAGGGGAGAGGGGGGAAAGGCCATGGGCGCTCCAGAATCCACATGGGGGCAAGGCGGATCGGCACCAGGAGAGTCAGGCGCGGGCTGGTGCGGTCGACTGGCGTGAAGCTACACCCGTCGACTCTCTGTTTTGGCTGAATTGGCGCGATTGATACTGATTTCCTTGCCGCCCCGACGCATGACGCCCTCGCGGAGAGGGTTCCGTGGGTCCGGGTGCTTCGCGCGTGCGGACGGTCTCCGGTGAAGTTCCGCGTGAACCACGGAGCCGTAGGACCGCCCATCCGTCGAACAGTTCAATGGGCGCGGCCCGACCGCACGCCCCCGTCTGAGGAAGGGCGCGACACGGCTGCCGACGGCGCCGACGAAACGGCGCCGGTCCGGGGCCGCTCGCCACGGCGAGGGCCGATGCCACCGTGACAGGCTTCCCGGACCGTGTCCGCCGTCGATCGTCACCTCGGCCCCCTACCTTGACGATCATGGATCCTCAGGCGTCGCTGTCCGTCCCGCTTCCCTCCGGCCGCATGCTCTCCTCCCACGCGGGGGAGCCCCTCCTCTGGGTGAGCGACGAACCCGTGTCGGTCGGCCTGTGGCCCCGGCTGCTCGCCGAGTCCCCGCGTTCGGAGTGGTGGCCGCTGCTGCTTGAGGACTTCGACCGCTACCGGGATCGGTTCCGGGAGGCGCCGACGCTCACGCGCCTCACGTCGCTCACCGAGCACGATCCGGCCGCGCTCCTGGCCCGGTGGTGGGGGGAGCACACCGGCCCTTTCGCCCCCGGCTCAAGGGAAGCGGACCCGTGCCCGGACGTGACCGCCCCTCTTCGGCGCGGACTGGCCAGGGACGGTCACCGCCGCTTCGCTCTCGCAGGGCGCGGCGGAGGAGACGGCCGCCGAGTGCGCCGACCTCCTCGTCGAGCACGTGCCCGGGCAGCGCCTGGGCCTGGTGCGGGCCTCCTCCGGGGCACGGGCCCTGATCGCGTGCGGATGGTCGGGCCCGCTCAACTACGACGACGACACCGCCGTGTTCGCCGCCGTGTTCGCCGCCGTCGTCACCGACTGGGAGCGCCGCTTCGGCGCGCGCGTCCTGGGGCTGGGCTTCGACACCCTGACACTGAGCGTCGCCGCGCCGCCCACCCACATCGACCAGGCCCTGCGCGTGGCCGCCGAGCACTTCGCGTTCTGCCCGGACCAGATCTGGCAGGGGCACTCCCATCGTCTTCGGAACTACGCCGAACGCCTCGTCGACCGTCCGGTCTGGACCTTCTGGTGGGACTGAGAGGACGGTCCGGAGCCTCGAACGGTCCCTGATCCTGCGCACTGAACCGGAATGGATGCCAGTTTTTCCCGGGGTTCGCGATGCGGTGGCTGTCGACCGCCGTTCCCCTGGTGTTCTCTCACCCCTAGTGAGACGCCACGTCGAAACTCTGTATGACCGCGAATCACCTGAAAGCTAGAGAAACGGAACGAAGCTGCCGTTTTGTGCTTCAGCTTCGTGAAGTCGGATGAAAAGGGCTTTCTGTAGACGTGGCATCTTGTCTCGATTATTGTTGGGTGGGCGATGGGCGGATAGGCTCTGTTTCTGCTGATTTCGAGACGTGAATGCACGGTCCTGCGATGGGAGTATGGGCCGGTCTTCATGCTGCCAGATTGGTAGGCGGGCGGCTTCAGTTGAAATCCGACTGGTGCTAGGGTGTGAACCCCCTGTAAAGGCAAGGAGGACTCTTTCATTGTCCATTCCTCTTAATGAGAATCTCACTCTCACTCCTCCGTTGGGAGAAACTCAGGTCAGCGGCTTGACGTGTAAGAGTGTGGAGTCGGAAGGCGCTGTTCGTGATTGGACCCTCTCTGTCGAGGGGCATTCCAGCATCACGATCCGGGATACCCGATGGAAGAACGGAGAGCGCGACCTGAAGCCACGCCTCCCGGATCCGGTACCTGTCGACACTCCTCATCCACTGATGCTGCTCAACGGAAGGCGCCGAGCCGGAATCCACCGCGTACCCACTCGGAGCGACCGTGTCTGGATGGCGGTCAACGTGGTTTTCCCGGGAGAGGACGACTGGCCGAAACGAACCTCTCCGGCGTTGGAGGGCTTGCACATGCATTGCGGGCGAGAACTCGTCGAGCGAGTCCGCGGGCTGGGAATCGCTGATCTGGGACCGAAGTCCCAACTCCTTCCGACCAAGGAAGGCGACCGGACGAAGAACCAGCTTCGCGCCCTGTTCTGCGAGTCGGAAGAGGCCGCCCCGGTCGCTCTCTACGCCATCACTCATCTGGTTCCGACGCTTCGGTACATCGGCTGGATCTGACGGGGGAAGGACGATCCTGGAACCGGGCCCGCCCGCCTCCGCCTCACGGGTCGTGGAAGCCGGTGAGGTCGACGTCGGGGGCGTCGGTGTACACCACACCGCGCTCGGGCGGGAGGGGTTCGCCGGAGGCGGCGTCGGTGCAGTGCGCGTCGAACATCCGCGCCTCGTCGAGGGGGAACAGGCGCCGGTCGGCGATCGTCCAGCCGCGCACCAGCTTGACGGGGACGTCGACCCCGTCGGGCAGTGTGTGGGAGACCTGGTCGGTGAAGCTGCGCAGGATCAGCGCAGCGGCACCGCCGCCGTCGACGGCGGTGCACAGCCGTTCGACCACGGGCGGATGCTCGACGTACAGGCCGCCGCGCCGACGGTCGACGGCGGTGGACATCGCGTGTCGGGTGTGCAGGGTCAGCAGGTGGTGGTCGTGGGGCAGGCCGTTCAGGACGGCGCGCAGCAGGGTGTGGGCGCGAGGGGAGAGCATGCTTCGAGTATGCGCGCGCCGGCCCGGCCGGATCGGGTTGTCCACAGGGTGGATCGAGGCGGGTCCCGTGTTCGGCGGTGAGAGGACGCCGAAGCGTCCGCCCCGGACACGGCCGACGGTCAGCGCCGCCCGTCGACCAGCAGCTTCTTTTGCACCTTGCCCATGGCGTTGCGCGGCAGCGCCTCCACCACGCGCACCTCGCGCGGGCGCTTGTGGGCGGACAGGCGGGCGGCCACGTGGTCGATGACCTCTCCCGGGGCGATGCCGTCGCCCACCAGGTAGGCGACGATCCGCTGCCCCAGGTCGTCGTCGGGCTCGCCCACCACGGCGGCCTCCCGGACCGAGGGGTGGCCGAGCAGCGCCGCCTCGATCTCGCCCGCGCCGACCCGGTAGCCGCCGGTCTTGATCATGTCGACCGACATCCGCCCCACGATCCGGTGCCAGCCCTCCCCGTCCAGGACGGCCGCGTCCCCGGTGCGGAACCAGCCGTCGTCGGTCCACGCGGCCGCCGTGGCCTCCTGCAGGCCGAGGTATCCGTCGAACAGGGTGGCGCCGCGCACCTGGAGCTCCCCGATCGACTCCCCGTCCGACGGGACGTGCTCGCCGTGCTCACCGCGCAGCCGCGACTCCACGCCGGGCAGCGTTGTCCCCACCCAGCCGGGGCGGCGCGGGGCGTCGGCGCGCGCGGCGACCGTGATCAGCGACTCGGTCATCCCGTACCGCTCCACGGGGCTGTGGCCGACCAGCGCGCGCAGGTCCTCGGCCACCGGGTCGGGGAGGGGAGCGCTGCCGGACACCAGCAGCCGGGCACCGGCCAGGGCGCGGGCGCTGTCGGGATCGCGGGCGATCCGCGACCACACGGTCGGGACGCCGAAGAACAGCGTGCCCCCCTCCTTGGCCGCGGCGGCGTAGGCGGCGGGGGTCGGGCGGACGGTGTGCACGAGCGGGCCGCCCACCCGCAGGGCCCCCAGCACGCCCAGGACCAGACCGTGCACGTGGAACAGCGGCAGGCCGTGGACCAGCACGTCGTCGGGGGTCCAGGCCCAGGCGTCGGCGAGGCCGTCCAGGCAGGCCGCCATGGCTCCCCGGGAGATCATGACGCCCTTGGGCGGGCCGGTGGTGCCGGAGGTGTACAGGATCAGCCCGGTGGATTCGGGGGAGGGCTCGGGGAAGGCGGCGCAGGAGCGCTCGGCCGGGTCGACGGGGACCACGGGCAGGTCGACGCCGTCCCGCGGCTCGCCCAACCACAGGGCGGCGCCGGAGTCGCGCACGATGTGGTGACGCTCGGCCACCCCGGAGTCGGACGGGACCGGGACCACGGGAACCCCCGCCAACAGGCCGCCGACCACGGCGACCACCGTGCGCAGCGACGCCTCCCCGTGCACGGCGACGGCGCGGGCGCCGGTGATCCGGTCGGCCACGGCCGCGGCCGCCGACCAGAGCCCCTCGCGGTCGAGCTCCTCGTCGCCGACCCGCACCGCGAGCCCGTCGCCCGTTCCCGAACCCAGCAGCATGTCCGTCACCGTCCGTCGTCCGTCCCCGATCCGATCGCGAGCCAGTACACCACACCGCGGGTCGGGCGGAGCCCGTCGACGGGGTTCCTGGGCCGGGTCAGGGAACCAGGCCGTACACCGTGCCCAGGTTCTCGCCCTCGTCGTCCTCGTGCGTGAACAGGTAGGACACCACGGAGCCGGGTACGGGGACGACGTACTGTCGGTCGTCCCGACCGTCGTGGTCCGCCACGAGCCGCCCGTCGAGCCCGATACGGCGCACCCCCTCCCCGGAGGGCCCACCGCCCAGGTCGGCCACGAGGACGGCCGGTACGCCCCGCCCCGGTGTGTGGTCGATGCCCCGGCCGCCACGGCGTCCTCCAACGCGACGCCCTCAGCCACCAGGAGTGCGGGGACCGAGCGTTCCAGGGCCGTGGTGTCCACGATCTCTCCCGTCGGGCCGGTGCGGTGCAGCAGGACCGGGTCGGACCGGCCGCCGCGTTCGACCAGGACCGCGCCCAGGCTGTCCGCGCGCAGGTAGGAGTCGCCGTCGACGATCCCGAAGCGGTCGACGCGGAGGATGTCCTCGGGCGGGTCGAGGGGGCCGTCCTGGCCGGTGGCCAGGTCCAGGACACGGTCACCCGTCAACGGCAGCCAGGACAGGGGGAACAGCGCGCCGTCCCGGAGGTCGCCGGTGTCCGGTTCGACCAGCGCCCACACGGTGTAGAGGGGGACCAGGGCCAGCACGGCCGTCCCGGATCCGCCCAGGGTTCCGGTCAGCTACCGGCCGGTGGCTCGCATATCGGGTCTCACGCGTCGTCCGTTCGGGAGACAGGGGAAAGAGCAGGGGCGTGAGGGGTACGAGAGGCGCGTCAGTTTTTCACCGCGGCGACGATCTCCTCCGCCTCTCCCGGGCGGGCCGGTCGGATACTCCCGGCCAGTTCCACCATGTCGATGTCGGGCAGCTCCATCGCCGGTTCGCCCTGAGTGTCCTTCGGGATGTCCGTGGTGAGATGGGCGGTGAACCCGTCAGCGAACTCCGTCCGGGCCTGCACGATCCGTTCCTCGTCCTCCTCCGCGTCCGGGGTGAGATCGGCGAGCACCACGTCCCCGTGCTCCTCGCACTCGTCCCGTCCGCCCTCCAGGCCGCATCCCTCGTACAGAGGTGTCCAGCCGGTCTGGCTCTTCGGCCGCAGCCGCTCGGTGCGCAGTCGGAGGCTGAACCCGTCGAGTTCGTCGGAGGGGTCGGCGGGGGTGTAGGTGATGGCGGTCCCCTCCTGGGTCTCGGGGAAGACCTGGACATGGCTCGGCTCCCAGCCCAGGGAGTCGAGCACGGCGACGGGGTAGGAGATCCCCGCGAGGTCGTCGAGGATCTCCTCCCGTTCGCGCGCCTTGTTCTCCTCCACGGTCAGCCACGTCAGGCCCGCCAGCGCCAGGGCTCCCGCGACGACCGCGGCGAGCGCGGCCACGAACCGGAGGCGGTGCCGCGTCGCGCCCCACACCACGGCGCCGACCACGCACAATCCCAGACAGAGCAGCGGCGGCGGCCAGAATCCGTCGATGTCGACGAACACCTGGAGCACGACCACGCCGACGGCCAGGATCATTGCCGCGCTCAGGACCGTGGGCACCTCCCAGGGGCGGCCGACACGCACATTCCGCAGAAACCGCAGCGCCAGCCCGTACCCCGCGCCGACCACGGCGAACACGGCCATGAAGAAGACGCTCGTGAAGGTGGAGTCGTGGTAGAGCAGACCCATCAGGGCGAAGAAGGCCAGGATCCACAGGAGCGTGCCCGCCAGGAGCGGGTACACGGTGGCGAAGAGCCCGATCGCCCACCAGTCGCCCGGGTCCAGGGGCGATGCGGAATCGGAGCCAGGTCGGGTCCGGGAAGGTGCGCTCACGGGGCCTCACAGAAGCAGGGGAGGGGCGGTCACACCGTGTGACGCCCGCGTCCGCCTCCGGGTTCCGCGCCGGGAAACGGGCGTGGGCATGACCTCGTCGGGCACCGTGCGGCAGGGGCGGTCACAGGCGCGGCACGTACCGCCGGGGGCGTTGCGGATCCCCGGGTGGTCGGGGCAGGTGCGCGCCGCCCTCCCGAACCGGTCGAGGACGAACGCCGAAGGGTGGGCGGACGGATCCGGGTCCCGCGCCGGGGGCGGCTGGCTCACCTCCGTGTCGGGGCGGGGACCGGGGATCGCCGGGGCCGGGGGCGGGGGCGGTTGCCGCCGGTCGATTCCCTGCCCGAGGCGTCCGTCGAGGTAGGCGCGTGCGTCCTCGGGGCTGCGCAGACGCCGCATGAGCGCGGGGAAGGGGCGGCGCGCGCTCGTGGCGTCACCGAGCACCGTGGTCAGCTCGCCGGGGGTGAGACCCTCGTCGAGGACCCTGCACGCGGCCCGCTCCAAGGCGATCCGGTCGGCGCGGGGGTCGCGCAGGACCGCGTCGGGGATACGCGCGAGCTGCGGCGCGGTCGGGTGGTCGGCGGCCTTCGCCGCCACCGTCTCGCCCTGTGGTTCCCGTGCGCGGACGGACGGAGAGGAGTCACTGAGAAAAGAGTCAGTGACGGAAAGGTCTGTGGGTCGATCTGACGGGTCGGGGGCGTCAATGTGACGGGTCGGGGGTTCGAAATGACCGGTCGTTCCCGCCGTCGGGTGGGGTCGGGTGTTCGTGTCGAGGGGTTCCTCGCCCAGCCTGGCGCGTACCTCGTTGATCTTCTCCAGGGCCCGCTCCGGGAACGCGGACGCGGGGATCATCAGCTCCACGACGTCGGGGAGCCGGTCGGCCGCTCGGATACGGGCTTCCACGTCCTTGGCGAAGAAGTCGCGTACTCGGTGGCGGGGCAGCCGCCGGATGACTCCGGCCTCCTCCAGGTCGTGCAGGGCACGGCTGACGGTGGACGTGCTCACGTGGCTGCCGCAGCGCTGGATGACGGTGTCGCGGTGCAGGAAGCACCAGCGTCCGTCGGGGTCGACCGCTCCGGCGATGGCCAGGGCGACCAGGCACGCGCGGGAGTTGGGCAGCAGCCCGTCGTTGATGGCCTGGGCCACCCAGAACAGGGGGACGAACCGGACCTCGCTCATGACGCCCTTGCCGCGTTTGCGGGGGCCGCTCGCGCACGCGGAGGGTGCGGCCGGAATCGGGGTTTCGGCCTTGGCGTCGGGGCAGGGGGCAGTAGACTGCACGGCAGCCGCCTTCCTGGTGCTTTCAGGAGGGATGGTCAGAGCCCGGAGCCGGTGTTGGCGCACCGACCGGGCTCGAATTCGTTTCGGGACCCACCGTAGCGGGATGAATACGGGTTGGGGCGGTTTCGGGAAAACGAGGGAGAGAACGCTCGGAATCCCCGGCGGGTTCAGGCCCCGCCACGGACGTGGTCGGCGATGAGGTCCACGGCCTGGGCGCCCAGCGCCTCACCGAGTGCCCGCACCTCGCCCAGGGTCTCCTGGAAACGCCAGACCTGGCGGAACAGGTCCCCGTAGCGGCGCTGGTCCTCGATCGGCAGCACGGGAAGCCGGAGGCGGGTCGGGTCCACGCGCAGGTGGCCGCGCGTGCTGCTGCTGGACCGGGCGGCGCCGCGGGCCTCCTCGGTGCTGGTCACGAAACCGGCCAGGAACCACGGGTCGACCGCCGCCGGGTTGGTGCGCACGACGTACACGCCCGTCCCCGGGTAGGCGCCCGCGTCGGCGGCGGTCGCGACCCGGGCGGTGAGGCGGCGCGCCACCGTCGGGATGAGCACGTCGCCCTCCTGGATCGGGGGGTTGCGCATGGGGTCGGCGTCGACGGTGCCCGTTCGGGAACCGGTTCCGCCCTGGAGGACGTCCTCGCCGGTGATCACCCGGGCCTCGGCGGTGGGCAGTGACTCGTCCTCGCGGGCGCGGGGCCGCCGCAACGTCACCGATCCGGCCTTGGCCAGTTCACCGAGGCTCACCACGTCCACGCGGCCCCCGGCTCCGGAGGGGAGTTTCGGGGCCGCGGGGAGCTGGCCGCGCAGCTGGCGCAGCGCCGCGGTGAGCCGGTCCCTGCGCTTGTGGAAGTCCGCCAGGTCGGCGTCACGGCGACGCGGCAGCG
This sequence comes from Nocardiopsis lucentensis DSM 44048, assembly GCF_000341125.1. Classification (GTDB taxonomy): domain Bacteria; phylum Actinomycetota; class Actinomycetes; order Streptosporangiales; family Streptosporangiaceae; genus Nocardiopsis; species Nocardiopsis lucentensis. The sequence goes on from NZ_ANBC01000504.1 coordinate 22,313, forward strand.
GCAGGTGGATGCGGGGGGTCAGGTCGACGTCCTCGCCCAGCAGGTCCGCGACCTCGACGGCGCGCGCCCGGCCGGGCTCCCCGGTGAAGGCGGCCGGGTCGGCCAGGAACGACTCCCAGGTGCGCGCGATCCAGTCCAGGGTCTGGCGCTCACCGGGGGGCGCACCGCCGGACGCCGTGTGCGGCGGGGGCGCGCTGTCCACGAACAGGACCGGGGCGGGGACCGCGCCCTCCTCGGGGACGGCCAGGACCCAGAGCTGGAGCGGGACCGCGTAGTGGGCGGCCATCCCGCCGGGCAGTGAGACCACCGCGCGCACCGTCCCACCGCTCAGCAGGGCGCGGCGGATCCGGCGCCCGGAGGGGCGCTGCGCGGCTCCCGGCGGCATGAGCACGACCGCCCGTCCTCCGGGGCGCGCCTGCGCCAGACAGTGCTGGACCCAGGCCAGGTCCGACTCCAGGCGCGGCGGCAGGCCGTAGGCCCAGCGGCCCGGGTCCGTGTCGGACTCCTCCGCGCGCCAGTTGCGGTCGCCGAACGGGGGCGCGCACACCACGGCGTCGGCCCCGCCCCGGGCGAACACCGGGTTCCTGAGGGCGTCGGCGGCGTGGACGTCGGCGCTGACGTCGGCGCTGACGGCGAAGGCCAGCCGCAGCGCCGTCACGAGGGCGGCCGAGGGGGAGCGGTCCTGCCCCAGGACCCGTTCGCCGCCCGAGCGCGCGGCGGCGAGCAGGAGTTCCCCGCGCCCGCTGGCCGGGTCGACGACGGTGCCGCGGTCGGCGTCGGCGAGGCGCACCACCAGGTCGGCGAGCGCGGGGGGGACACTGTGCGAACCGGACTGGGTGGCCTGCTCCAGGCGGGTGGCGAGCCGGTCGAGGGTCGCGTGCGCTCCGTGCTCCCGCGCGGTCGCGGCGGCGAGGCCGCCCAGGGTGACGGTCCGCGCGTCGGGTTCGGGTAGGGCGGCCGACCGGACCAGGTCGGCGACACCGGGGCCGGGGAGGAGCCGGGTGAGGTCCTCCCCGGCCGCGCGCAGGAGGGCGGACAGTTCTCCCGGCCGGTCGGGTGCGGGGGTCCCCGGGTGGCGGTCCAGGTGGAGCAGGACGAGGCCGACCAGGCTGAGCAGGTCGTCGCCGGGAAGGGACGAGCGGGCGGAGTCCAGGGCCTGCCACAGCCGCTGGTGGCTGTCGATCGACGTGGCGTGGTCGCGGTCGGCGAGCCACCGTTCGACCTCGGCCAGGTCGAACCGGGGGCTGCGGTCGGTCCCGCCGACGGGGCGCGGGAAGTCGTCGTGGCGGCGGCGCCAGTTGCTGACCGCGGTCGGCTTGACCCCCGCGATACGGGCGATCTCCGCGGAGCTGACCTCGACGCCGTCGGTGCTCATGCAGGCCCTTCCATCTGCGCCTTCGTGGACGCAGACCGACTATACACATCGCCGTCGCCAGGAGGACGGAAGGCTGTGTACTTCCCTTTGCCAGGCTTGTGGTTGACTATATTCACAGTTCATGTTTTAGTCTGTGAACATCATGAAGCTCGGGTGTTCACGGTCTCTGATCACGAATGCTCGGGCTCTCGATCCCCGTACAGATCCGGAGTCCGACCATGTCCTACGCACAGCCGCCGTTCGGTCAGCCCACGCCGCCCCAGCCGCCGGGGCAGGGCATGTCCACGGGGAAGAAGGTGGGTCTGGGGTGCGGGGGTTGCCTCGGGGTCCTGCTGGTCCTGATGATGTTCGCCGGATGCGTGTCGGTGCTCTCCGGAGGCGACACGTCCGTGGAGTCGGACCCCGCCCCCGCGGCCGGATCCGCCGCCGACGAGACCGCGGATGCCGAAGAGGCGGCCGGGGAGGACGAGGGCACGGGTGAGACCGGCCCCGCCGAGAGCGGGCCGGCGCCGGAGCCCGAGCCGGAGGAGGCGTCCACGGTCGGCAACGGCGTCCACCGGGTCGGCGAGGACATCGAGCCGGGCACCTACACGACCGAGGGGCCCGATCCGGACGACATCGTTCCCATGTGCTACTGGGCCCGCCTGTCGGGACTGTCCGGGGAGTTCGACGACATCATCGCCAACGGCAACCTCGAAGGCCCGGGCGTGGTCGTCGTGGAGGAGGGCGACGCCGCCCTGGAACTGTCCGGGGACTGCGAGTGGACCCTGGAGTGACCGCCGCCGGGTTGGTGCGCACGACGTACACGCCCGCCCCCGGGCGGGCGCCCGTGGCGCCCTCCTCCGGTGCCCGGTCTGCGCGGGCCGCCCGGTGCTTCCGGGCGGCCCGCGGCGGGTCGGCGGGAGTTCGTTCGGGTCAGGAGTTCGCGCCCCCGTGCGCGGGGCCGGGGCGCAGCCCGAACGGCACGCCCAGGCCCGTGAGCCAGCCGCCCTCCTCCAGGAGCCGGAAGACCTCCCGGGTCACCTCCTGGTCCGGGGCCTGGCGGGGCGGCCAGCCGAACTCGTCGGAGACCATGGCCCAGCTCGGGCCGTGGCCGTGTTCGGCGCGGTAGTCGGCCACCCACCGGGCGACCTCGGCCTCGCGTCCGGCGAGCAGGTCACGGGCGCGGTCGGGGACGGGGACCTCGGCGGGGGTGGTGGCCGGGGCGTCCCGCGGCGGGGTCGGCGGCGGGAACGGCTGCGGGGCCATGGGCATGGTGAGCTCGGTCAGGTGCGCCTCGACGGTCCCGCCCGCCACGCGCAGGTCCTGGATCCAGTCGAGCCGCAGCAGCCACTCGGCCAGCTCGGTGACCTCGTCGGGGCCGTCGGTCAGGGCGCACGCCGCCACGACCTCGTCCGCCGGCAGGCAGATCCGCCCGTCGCTGTCGGCCTGTGCGGCGAGGGAGG
>NZ_ANBC01000505.1 GCF_000341125.1 Nocardiopsis lucentensis DSM 44048
CGGTTGGGCTTCTTGCGCATCTTCTTGTGGGTGAGGCTGCGGGTCACCCATCCCGAGGCGCGTGAGCGCACGCCGTTGCCGACGTCCCACGGGTTGCCCTGGAGGTCGGGCAGGCCGCACCGGGCGAGGTTGGAGGGCTCGGCGTTGATCGCCCGCTCGGGGGTGGTGTCGAGCCACCCGGACGAGACCAGCGTGGTGAGGGCGGCGTGCGGGTCCTCCATCCGGAGCGACCGCACGTCCTGCCCCGTCATGTTCGCGTGGCCCTTGATCGCACCGCGCAGGGCGCAGGTGAGCGCGAGCAGACGGCTGTCGGGGTCGTCGCCGACCGCCTCGCGCGTCAGGTACGCCCACACGTCGCGCAGGAAGGCGGACTGGAGCTCGTTGAGCGGCAGCGGGCCGCGCTTGTGCGGCTTCTTGGGCGCCTCGCGCTGTCGCCGGATGTGCTCCAGCTGCTTCCTCTTGCGCTCCTTCTTGGTCGAGAGCTTCCTGCGGTCGGCCCAACCGGGCGGCGTGCTGATCCCGAGTTCGGCGCAGCGCGTGCACTCCATCGCCGCGGCCAGGTCCTCGTTGGGCTTGTGGAACCGGGGCTGGGGGACCTTCGCGGAACGGGAGGAGACGTGCACGTCACTGGTCACGGTGCGTTGCGTCATGGTGAGGAGGGTAGCGACGATTCGGCGCCTCCGTCCGCGATCCACGGAATCGGGCGGCCCACGGGTCCGGGGGCGGTCCGAGTAGCGCGCCAACCGCGGCCGCGACACCGGAGCGGATCCGGTCCCAGTCGTACCCGTGTTCGCGCAGTTCGGCGTTCAGGTCGGCGTCGACCGTTCCGAGCAGGACGTGTGCGAGGTGGTCGGGGTCGGGACGGTCGGCGCACAGGATCGCCAGGTGCCGGTGCCAGAACACGTAGGACCCGACGCGGTAGCGGGCGCCGGGCGAGGCCGTCTCGGACAGCCGGACCAGGTCCAGGTGGTCGGCCAGGTGGGTGAGGTAGGCGTCGAAGAAGGCCAGCGCGCGGTCCCGGGCGGGCGCTCCCGGCCCCAAAGGGGGATCACCGAAGACGATCCGCTCCTGCAGTCGCCGCTCGCGCTGGTCCAGCAGCGCGGCGACCAGTCCGGACTTGTCGCCGAAGCGGCGAAAGACCGTCCCCTTGCCGACCTGCGCCGCGCGGGCGACGGCGTCGACGGTCAGCGCCTCCACACCCCCCTCCGCGAACAGGCGCGCGGCGGCGTCCAGGACCCGGGCCCGATTGCGTGCGGCGTCGGCCCGCTCCCGCGGCGGTCGGCGCAGCACCTGAAGCAGTTCGTCGTTCACGGGGACCAGCCTACTAGACAAACGGACTTTGGTCCGGTTATGTTCGTTCATGCAAGCGGACCGCAGTCCGGATAGGAGAGGAACCATGACCGCACTCATCAGCCGCGAGGAACTCAAGAGGCACATCGACACCGGGACGGTGACCGTGGTGGACGCCCTCGGCGGCACCTACTACGAGCAGCAGCACCTTCCCGGCGCCGTCGCCCTGGTCGCCGACGAGGTGAGCGACCGCTCCGCCGAGGTGCTGCCCGACAAGGACGCCCTCATCGCCGTCTACTGCTCCAACCCCGCGTGCGGGAACAGCCAGGCCGTGGCCACCGCCCTGGAGGGGCTCGGCTACACCCGCGTGCGCAAGTACCGCGAGGGGATCCAGGACTGGGTGGAGGCCGGCCTGCCCGTCGACAAGGGCTGACCCGACGCGTCGGGGGAGTGACCGCGCGCCCGGTGCGGCAGGATCGGTGCCATGGGTGAACTGGTGCTGATCAGACACGGGCAGACCGAGTGGAGCCGGGCGCGACGGCACACCGGGCGCACGGACCTCCCCCTGACCGAGGAGGGGGAGCGGCAGGCCGTGGCCCTGCTCCCCCTCCTCGCCGGGCTCGACATCGACCTGGTGGTGACCAGCCCGCTCCGGCGGGCGGTGCGCACCGCCGAGCTGGCGGGGCTGGGGGAGACGGTGCCCGATCCCGACCTCATGGAGTGGGACTACGGCGGGTACGAGGGAATCACCACCGCCGAGATCCAACGCGAGCGCCCGGAGTGGAACCTGTGGACCGACGGGGTGCCCGAGGGCGACGCGGAGCACCCCGGGGAGAGCGTCGAACAGGTCGGGGAACGCGCCGACCGGGTCCTGGCCGCGGTGTCGCTGATCCTGGGCGGCGGCTCCGGGCCCGACGTCGCGCTGGTGGCGCACGGCCACGTCCTGCGGGTGCTCACCGCGCGCTGGCTGGGTCTGGCCCCCTCCGACGGGGCGCTGCTTCGGCTGGACACCGGGGCCGTGAGCACACTCGGCCGCGAGCACGGACGTCCGGTCATCACCTCCTGGAACCGGACCGCCTGAGCGCGCCGGGCGCCGCGCGTCGGCCGCCCACGGGCGAGTCGCGCCCGCCCCCTCAACGGACCGGACCCGTCCCGCGTCGTCAGTCCCCCCGGCCGGTGTCCTGCCCCCGGGGAGCGTGCCACCGGTGGTGGTGCACGGTGACGTCCCGGTGCTCGGGCGCCGTCGGATCGTAGCGGCCCGCGCGGCGGCCGAACGAACGCGCCCACGGGGCGGCCGTGATCCCGTGCGCGTACACACTGAGCAGGACGGTCACACCCGCGACCAGGAGGATCCGGTCCGCCTCGGCGACATCGCCGTGTTCGACCACGAGCAGGGCGAACACGATCGAGGCGAGCCCGCGCGGGCCGAACCAGCCGAGGAAGCACACGGTCTCCGGGCGCAGCCGCGCGCCGAGGGTCGCCACGGCCACGGCGAGGGGGCGCACCACCGCCAGGCTCAGCACCGCGTACACCAGGGTCAGCCCGTCGACATCGCCGAGCCGAGGGCCGATGATCACCGCCCCGAACAGGGCGAACGTCATCAGAGTGAGGAGCTCCCCCTCCCGCTCGGCGAACTGGTGCACGAACTCCCGCTGCTGCCTGGCCAGCGCCCCGAAGACCAGACCCGCGACGAACGCGGCCAGGAAGCCGCTGCCCGTCGTCACCTCGGCGCCCGCGTAGGACAGCCCGGCCACCCCGATCGCGAACAGGCGGCGATGGGTCGCGTTGACCCACCCGGCGGCGTCGGCCCGGGTGATCGCCCACGCGCCGAGTCCGCCCACGCAGACACCGACCAGCGCCCCCACCCCGATCTGTCCCGCGGCGAAGCCCGCCCACGACCACGTGGACCCGCCCACCTCCTCCGAGGCGGCGAGAGCGGAGAACACCATGACGGCGGGCAGGGCGATGCCGTCGTTGAGCCCGCTCTCGACGTTGAGGGTCTGGCGGATCCGGACGGGCAGACGCCGGTCGGAGATCACCGCCTGGCCCAGGGCCGCGTCGGTCGGGGCGAGCACCGACGCCAGCAGAGCCGCGCCCGCCAGGCTGAGTCCGGGCAGGATCCCCTGGGCGGCCGCGGTGCCGAGGGCGATGCCGACGGGCATGCCGATCCCGAGCAGGAGGAGGGGCAGGTGGTACTCGCGCCGCAGTACCCGAAGGTCGATGCGGACGGCGTCGGTGAACAGCACGAGTGTCAGGGCCACCTCGGTGAGGACACGGACCGTGGCGCCCGTGGCGCTGCCGCCCAGCAGGTCCAGTCCTCCGGCGCCGAGCACCAGGCCACCGGTCGTGAACACCATCGGCGCGGTCAGGGACGTGCCCTGTGTGCGCCCCGAGATCAGCGCGTAGCCGAGCAGCAGCACGGCGAACGCGATCACGTCCGTCACCCGACCGCCTCCCCCCGACGACGTACCGACACCGATCGTGTCAGCGGGGACCCGGTGAGGCGAGCATCCCACGCTGGACCCGTGCCCATTCGTCCGGGGAGGACCGCCCTCAGACGCGGTGGTCGAGCACGTCGGCGAGGACCTCGCAGGCGCGGCGCAGCTGGGACAGGGTGGCGGAGCCGTAGCCGAGGATGAGACCGTGCACGGTGGGCTCGCCGGGGCTCGCGTGACCCGTGTCCGCGACCAGGACGCCGCGTTCGGCCGCGGCGTCGACCACCCCGGCCACGGCGTGCGCGGGCAGCGGCAGCATGACGTGCAGCCCCGCCGTGTCACCGGTCAGCCTCGGCCCCAGGTACTCCACCAGCAGCCCGCGGCGGCGGACGTACTCCCGGCGCATGCGGCGCAGGTGCCGGTCCAGGTCGCCGCGCTCCAGCAGCAGCGCCGTGGCCGCCTGGACGGGACCGCTCGTGCGGTCGGACAGGTCGGCGCGCACCTCGGCCACCCGCTCCACCAGGGCGGGTTCGGCGACGAGCCACCCGATGCCCAGGTCGGGCGAGAGCGTCTTGGACAGGGTGCCCAGGAGGATCACCCTGCCGGGGTCCAGGCCGTACAGGGCGGGCAGCGGCGCGACGTCGTAGCGGAACTCGGCGTCGTAGTCGTCCTCGACGACCATCGCCCCGCACGTTCGCGCCCACGTCAGGAGCCGTTCGCGGCGCGGGATCGGCAGGGGGGGGG
>NZ_ANBC01000506.1 GCF_000341125.1 Nocardiopsis lucentensis DSM 44048
TGGTGGGCGGGCGTCGTGTAGGCGACGGACAGGTCGGGAGGAAGACCGTCGGTCAGGATCCCCTCGCGGTCGACCGGGCAGGAGACGACCTCGGCCCCGCGCGACCCCAGCACACGGTGGGCCTTGGCGTAGCCGGGGCTCTCCACCCCCACGCGCGTGCCGGGGCCGAGGAGGGTCGCGGCGACCAGGTCGAGGCCGTTGCCGGTGCCCCGGGTGACCAGGACGTTCTCCGGCCCCACCCGCACGCCGCGCGCCCGGCGTAGGTGTTCGGCCAGCAGTGCGCGCAGACGGGGCAGGCCGCGGGGGTCGGGGTCGTCGCCGAAGGGCTCCTCGGCCGCGTGCCGCCAGGCCCGGCGCCAGGCGGCGCGGTCGATGTCGAACACCCAGGGGGCTCCCGGCCGGAGGTCGACCATCCCCCGCCGTCTGGCCTCCGGTCGGGACAGACGCGGCGCCAAGGGCCGCACCGGGGGCGGATCGACGGCGGGAAGTGGGCCGTGGTCGGCGACGAAGGTGCCGGACCCGTGCCGCCCCTCCAGCCAGCCCTCGGCGTAGAGCTGCTGGTAGGCCTCGGTCACCACGGTCCGGCTGACCCCCAGCTGCGCGGCGAGGGCACGGCTGGCGGGCAGGCGCTCGCCGGGCTGGAGGTAGCGCCCCGACATGCCCTCGCGCAGCGCGTCCGCCAACTGTGCGGTGAGGGGCGGGGCGGCGTCGCGGTCCAGGTCGATGGGCAGGTCGGTGAGGTGCCGGGCCACAGTGGTCTCCCATTTTGGGTCAGAAGTGGACATGGTCTGGGTATCCACTTCTGTCTAGCGTAGGAGCATGCTCTCCACCACCGAACGGACCCGGCTCGGCCGGGCCAAGCACAAGGCCAGGACCGACCGCGCCGAACTGTACGACCTCCTGGACGCCGGACTGGTCTGCCACCTCGGAGTGGTCGTGAACGGCGCGCCCATGGTGGTCCCCACCGGGTACGGCCGCATCGACGACACCCTCTACCTGCACGGGTCCACCGGGGCGCGGTCGCTTCGCGTCCCGGGAGAGGTGTGCGTCACCGTGACCCTGCTCGACGGCATCGTCATGGCCCGCTCCACGTTCCACCACTCGGTCAACCACCGCTCCGCCATGATCTACGGGACACCGCGTGTGGTCACCGATGAGGACGAGCGGATGGCCGGGCTGCGCGCGCTGACCGAACAGCTGGCGCCGGGCCAGTGGGACGTGGCCCGTCGGCCCAACGCCAAGGAGATGGCGGCCACACGCGTGCTGGCGCTGTCGCTGGAGGAGGCCTCGGTCAAGGTGCGGACCGGGCCGCCCGCCGACGACGAGGAGGACTACACGCTGCCGGTGTGGGCGGGCGTCCTGCCGGTGCGGCAGGTCTTCGGCAAGCCCGAGCCCGACCCCGCGCTCGCGCCCGGCCTGGAGGCGCCGGACCACGTCGCGCACCGGCCCGACCCGGCCTGAGCGGACGCCGCTCTCTCCGCCCCCGGTGGCGCGCCGCCCGCCCGCACGGCGCCGACGGGGCACGGATAGGTTGGCCGGTGTCCGACCGGCGACCCGTGAAGGAGCCCCATGGCGACGTCGAGCGCACGCATCACCCTCCTGGTGCTCTACACCGAGCGCGTGGAGGAGTGCCGCGACTTCTACTCCGCCCTGGGGCTGCGCTTCGAGCTCGAACAGCACGGCCGGGGCCCAAGGCACCACGCCGCCGTGCTCGACGACGGCACCGTGTTCGAGATCTATCCCGTCCGCGACCGGCCCACCGGCACCGTCCGGCTGGGCGTGAGCGTCGACGGCGCCTCGGCCCGACCGCCGCTCGCGCCCGGACGCCATGTGCTCACCGACCCCGACGGCCGCAAGGTCGACGTTCAGGCGACCTGACCCACCGGTCGGGCGACACACCCGGGCGGTCAGCGGGGGAGGGGCAGCACCCGGCGCGGGCCCTCCGGGGGCGCGGGCCGGGGACCCCACTCACGGGGGTAACCGAGGGACACCTCGATGTGGGGCACGCCGTCCACGACGATGGTGCGGGGGATGTGCAGGTGCCCGTAGACGACGGCGCGGGCCCGGTAGCGCACGTGCCAGTCGGCGGTCTCCTCCGTGCCGCACCACTGGGCGAACTCGGGATAGCGCAGGACGCGCGTGGGTTCGCGCACCATCGGCCAGTGGTTGACGAGCACCGTGGGGGCGCCCTGGGGGAGGGCGTCCAGGCGCCCGCGGGTGTAGTCGAGCCTGGCGCGGCACCAGGCGTCGCGGCCGGGATAGGGGTCCGGGTGCAGCAGGTACTCGTCCGTGCACACCACCCCGGCGTCGTGGGCGACCGCCAGGGCCTCCTCCTTGGTGCGTGTTCCCTCGGGGCGGAAGGTGTGGTCGTAGAGGAGGAACAGGGGAGCGACGACGACCGGGCCGTCGGGACCCTCCCAGACCGGGTAGGGGTCCTCGGGGGTGTGCACGCCCAGGTCGCGCAGGGCACGCACGAGGTACTCGTAGCGGGCCAGGCCGCGCAGTCGGACGGGATCGGTGGGCACCGTCCACAGGTCGTGGTTTCCGGGAACCCACACCACCGTGGAGAACCTCTTGCTCAGCAGTTCCATGGCCCACAGGATGTCGTCGGCGGTCTCGGCGACGTCACCGGCGACCAGGAGCCAGTCGTCGTCGGACTCCGGCCGCAGCGCCTCGGTGAAGGCGCGGTTCTCCCCGTGCCGGACGTGGAGGTCGCTGATGGCGACCAGGCTCATACTGTCGTCCCTCCCCGCGTACGTGGACGGCGTCCACCCTACGCAGCGGTCCCGTGGCGGGCACGGGGCGGGTGGCCCGCCGGTGAGGGCGTGCGGCCCCTTTCGTCACGTTTGGTGACGGTACGGAGGACACGATTGCGTATGGCTTTGGTGCGCCTTCCCGAGGATCGTGGCTCCGTGTCATTGGCTGGTCTCCGACAGTTGCGTCGAGTCGGCTTTCGTAAGGAGAAGGCATGTCCGTTCGGAAAACGCTGTGGACCGTCGCGCTCGCGGTCGTGGTCGGACTGGTCCCGGGGGTGGCCTACGCCCAGACCCCGGATGAGCCGGTCAAGGTCCGCTGCGGGGCGACGGACTCGTTCTGGGGCCTGCTGATCTGCGCCGCCACCTGCTCGGAGGCCCTGGACAAGGACACCGTGACACTGCAGGAGTGCAAGCGGATCGACGGCGAGGTCCGGTAACCGCCGAGCCCGAGGGAGCGGCGGGGCGTGGGCCNNGCCCTCCGGTCGCCGCCGGACCGGGACCGGAAAGTCGGGGCCGGTCGGGAACCTGGTGCCGGACTCGGGGGTCCAACCTCATCGCACGTACGAGACCACGGGCGCGTCGCCGCCCGCGGTGGCACGAGATGAGGTAGCGGCCCGTGTTCGGAATCCTGCGTCCCTGTCGGCACACCCTGTCCGACGGACTCGCCGAGGAGTGGATGTCCCACATGTGCGGGTTGTGCCTGGCCTTGAGGGACGATCACGGGCAGACCTCGCGGATCGCCACGAACTACGACGGACTGGTGGTGTCGGTCCTGGCGGCGGCCCAGTCCGAGGAGTGCGCGAGCACCCGCGCGGCCGGTCCCTGCCCCCTGCGCGGGATGCGCGGCGCCGAGGTCGCCGACGGCTCCGGCGCGCACCTGGCGGCGTCGGTGTCGTTGCTGTTGGCCTCGGCCAAGATCACCGACCACATCGAGGACGGCGACGGCTCCTACGCCCGACGCGGCGTGCGAGCGTTCGCCGGGCGGGTGGCCGAGCGCTGGCGGCGTGGCGCACAGGCGTCGGGTGAGCGGCTCGGGTTCGACGGCTCCGGGCTGGTGGCGGTGGTCGGGCGACAGCGCGAGGTCGAGCTCGCGGCGGGACCGGGCACCGACGTTCTGACGGTGACCCGTCCCACGGAGGAGGCCACCGGCACGGCGTTCGCCCATACCGCGGCTCTGGCGGGACGCCCGGCCAACACCGAACCGTTGCGTGAGGCGGGACGCCTGTTCGGCCGCCTCGCGCACCTGTTGGACGCCGTCGAGGACCGCGAGGAGGACGCGGACAAGGGCGCCTGGAACCCGCTCACGGCCACCGGGACCGGGCTCGCCCGAGCCCGTGAGTTGTGCGACGACGCCGTCCTGGGCGTCCGGCTGGCCTTGGACGAGGCGGAGTTCACCGACGACCGCCTGGTGCGCGCGCTCCTTGTGCGAGAACTGCGCCGTGCCGTCGATCGTTCCTTCGTCCACGCCGGGTACCCCGGGCAGGGACATCCCGCCCACGGCCACCAGCCGTACCGGCACCCCCGCCACGGGCACCCGAACCAGCGGCCGCGCCATGGCGGAGGCGACCACTTCTCCGCCGGCGGAGGGGACCACGGCTGGACCGGGGACGGTGGCGGTTCCGGCGGGAACCACGGTTCCGGCGGGTCGTCCGACAGGAAGGGGTGCTGCGGATCCTGCTCGTGCGACACCCCCGCGTGGTCGCACCCGCCCCGCGGACGCGGCGTCCTGCCGGGGTGCGCGGTCGCGCTGTTCATGTGCTGCACCTGTCAGTTCTGCTGCCGGGACCCCCACCCCGGGCCGTGGTCGGGCAAACCGCGCGAATCCTGGTGCGGCCTCTGCGAATGCTGCACCTGCTGTAACTGCTGCACCTGCTGTGACTGTTGACACTGTGACCGACGCCACGGATCCGTGGCCGGATCCGGCCACGGCCCGCCCCGTTCCGACAGCGGGGTCGGGAAGCGGGGCGCGCAGGGCCGACCGCGGTCCGGGTCACGGGCCCGGGCCGCCTCAGCGCAGGTGGGAGGCGCCGTTGACGTCCAGGATCGCGCCCGAACTCCACACAGCCTCGGGGGAGGCCAGGTAGCGCACGGCGTTGGCGACCTCGCGGGGCTCGGCCACGCGGCCGAACGGGCTGTCCGCGCGGACCGCGTCGGTGAGGCGGTCGGCGACGCGCTCGGTCTCGACGAAGCCCGGAGCCACCGAGGCGACGCTGATGCCGTGCGGGGCCAGCGCGACCGCCAGTGACTGGCCGAGGGAGTGCAGGGCCGCCTTGCTCGCTCCGTAGGCGGGGTGGTCGGGCTCACCCCGGTAGGCGCCCCGGGAGCCGACGTTGACGATGTGCCCGCGCGTGCCCCGGTCGATCATGTGCCGGGCGACGAGGTAGCTGACGTCGGCCGCACCGAAGACGTTCACGTCCATGACCGAACGCCAGGCCGTCCGCCACGCGTCGAAGGAGACCGAAGCGATCGGGTGCGCCGGGTTGAGCGCGGCGTTGTTCACCAGGACGCCGACCCCGTCGGTGCGCTCGATCGCCTGCTCCACCAGGGACGCGGCCCCGTCAGGGGCGGAGAGGTCGGCCTGGACGAGGACGTGTCCCTCCCCGGGCAGCCGTTCCAGTGTGGCCCGCGCCTCGGTCCGACGGTTCCCGCAGTGCACGACCACCCGGTCCCCCTGTTCGGCGAAGGCCAGGGCGATCGCCCTGCCGATGCCTCGCGAGGCTCCGGTGACCAGGACGTTCCTCCTCACGCGGCCTCCCTCGCGGGGATCACTGAGTAGTACCGGCGTTTCATCCCATGACGTGACATGTCGGACACCCTAGCCGTTCGGGTCGCGGAACCCGGACGCCCCAGGTGTTCCGCTCCGCCCCGTTCGGCCCCCAGCGGTGGCGCGGGGTACTAGCGTTGCGTACATGGATCGTCTCACTGCGCTCAGGGAGCATCTCAGATCGATGCCGATCGATCGGGTCGCCGACATCCTCGGTGAGCTCGTGGAGGGAGTGGAGGAGGACGCCCGGCGGGACCTGCTGCCGTACGCGGCGAGCGCGGTGGCCCGCACCGGGGTGTTCGACGCGCTGACCGCGGCGCAGTGCGACCTGCTCGTCGCGGCGGCGGACGTCACCGCCAAGACCGAGGCCGCCTCCCGGCGCCTCGGAAGGAGGCCGCGCCGCTCCGGTGGCTCCACCGCCCTACCGCTGCACCGTGCCGAACTCCTCGCCCGGATCGGCACCTGGCACGGCACCGCTCGGCGCGCGGCCGAGGCGGCGCTCAGCGAGTTGGAGGGGCGTGCCCTCGTCTGGCCCGCCGGTGATGACCGCTACCACCTCGCCCTGGGGTTGGTGGAGGCGTTCGGCGTCCACCGGTGGGGGCCACGGGTCTTCTCCGCCTTCACCGAGGTCCTGGCCGCCACGGAGCTGCACCGGGTCGCCCTGGCGCTCGGTGCCGACCCCACACGGGAGCCCGCCGTGGTGAGGCGGGCGATCGTCGCGCGTCTGACCGACCCCGACCAGGTGCGCGCGCTGCTCGACACCGCCCCGGAGGGGGCCGTCACTCTGCTACGGCAGCTCGCGGCCAGGGGAAGGGTCCTGGCCACGGACTGCTTCGAGGAGGATGGCCGGTCGCGTTACCGGATCCGTCCGGAGGGGTCGGGCGACCCGGACACCGACTGGCTGGCCGAACGCGGACTCCTGGTGCCGGTCGGGCCGGCCAGGGCCATGCCGCCGCGCGAGGTGGCCGCGACGGTTCGGGAGAGCGGGCCTCTCCCCTTCGCCCCGTCACCACCCGAGCCCGTGGGGCTCCCCACTGACCCGACCGCCGTGGTGGACCAGGCGAGGGCGGCGGTCAGCGCGGCACTGGACGCGGTCGACCGGCTGGTCGAGGAGATCGCGGCCCGGCCCCTGGTCCTGCGCCGGGTGGTCGGCGTCAGCGCCGGGGACCGCGACCGGCTCCCCCCGGCGCNNNCGGGCGCTGGGCGTGGGTGACGCCGAGGCCCGGCTGTGGGTGGAGACCGCCCACGAGGCCGGGCTGCTCGTACGTGACGGACGCCGGATCACCACGGCCGACTGGGCTCCGGCTTGGAGGAGCGTCGAGCCGCCGAAGCGGGTCGCCCCGCTTCTGGAGGCGTGGCTGCGGCTTCCGGGGGTGCCGACCTGGGGTCCGGACGGCTCGGAGGCGGGCATCCCCGGGACGCAGACACTGCCGGGAGCGACCGCGCTGCGGTCCGCCCTGGTCCTGGCGCTGGGCGCCCTCCCCGAGGGGTTGGGGAGCGGGGTCACGTCCGGTCCGCTGCTGTCCGCCGGGCTCGTCGAGGACCGGGACCAGAGTCTGCCGCCCGGGCTGTTCTGGCTGGTCCGGTCGGCGTTGTGGTACCGACCGGCCGCCGGGGACTCCGGAGCCGTGGTCGAGGCGTTCGTCCACTCCCTGTACGAGGCGGAACTGATGGGGGTGGCCGCCCAGGGTGCGCTCAGCCCCTTGGGCAGGGCGCTCGCCGGGTACGTGCGCGGGGGCGGGGGCCGTTTCGGCGACGGTGAACTGGAGCAGGCCGCGGCCCTGCTGTTCGAGGACGCGGGCACCCCAGCGTCGTGGGGTGGCCTCGACACGTGCGTGGAAGCCGACGACACCGGCCCTCGGCGTGGCGCCTGCCGGTCCGACGCCCGGCTCTGCGCCGATGCGGCCGACACCCCGACCGCCTCCGCCGGACACCACTGGCCGGTGGTGGAGCTCCCGGCGCGGGCCAGGCGCCGCAGACTACTGGACTGGGCGCACTCCCTCACCACCGACACCTGACCCGTCGGTGTCGGGGCTCGGCCGCCGAGCGCGGTGCAGGTGTGTGGCCGCGACGGTGACGGTCGCGGCCAGGAACACCGCCTGCAGCGCGGTGCGCGGGACGAGTTCCTGGTGCGCCGCCAGGTCGGCGCCGGACAGCGCCAGGTGGACGTTGGCGGGGAACATCGCCAGGAGCAGGACGGTGAGGCCGGCGGCCGACCAGGGTGCGGTCCGAGTCCACAGCAACGCGGCGGCGCCGACGAGTTCCAGGACACCGGTCACGGTGACCAGCAGACCCGGCGCGGGCAGCGCGGGCGGGACCATCGCGACGAGTTCCTCGCGCATTCCGACGAAGTGGACCGTGCCGGTGAGCGCGAACATCGCCGCCAGCCCGCCGCGCAGGGCGACCGGCCACGGACGCAGCCGACGCACGCCGAGAGCTCCGCAGATCCCCAGGACCAGGGTGACGCCGACAAGGGTGATGAGGGGTTCCACGGTGGCTCCTTCTAAACTTTCCAGTGGAAAGATTGCTTCACGGGGGAGGACTTGCCAATGGCAAGATACCCCTGCGAGAGGGTAACTTGTCAATGGAAAGATGTGGTGGCGTCGGCCGCCGGGCGGACCGCGACGCTTCCCACGTCATGGCCCTGCGGAGACCGGGAGGCGCAGGAGGCGGGGCGGCGGCCCTCCGCCCCTGGTGACTCCCGGAGGCTCCTGGGAGCTGGAGGTCGACCCGGCAGCCGGGCGGGCGGCCCGCAAGCTCGGCCCTTCAGGACCGAGAAGCCGATGATTCGACGCGGGAGCCGGCCACACC
>NZ_ANBC01000507.1 GCF_000341125.1 Nocardiopsis lucentensis DSM 44048
CACGTGGGCGGTGTCCGCGTGCCAGGGAGCGGCCAGCGCCCGCACGACCGCCCGGGCCGTGGCACGGTTCCGCGGTAGGTCGGGGTCGACCGCCCGCACGTGAGCTCCGTCGGGGGTGAGGACCTCCAGTTCGATCGCCGGCCGAGGGGCCGTCGGGGGCACGACCGCCGTGCCCAGCAGGACCAGCAGGGCGAGGCGCGGCTGGTCGTGAAGCAGGCGGTCCAGGTCCGCGACGGTGCCGGTCCGTGCCGTCGTGAGCTCTCGGATCACCCACGCCCCGTCGCGGCGGAACACGAGGCCGGCGCTGCAACGGACGAGGACGTCGGCGAGTGGGTCGTCGACGGTCAGCGGATAGTCGACGTGGACCGCGCCCGGTCGGGAGGCGTCGCTCAGCGGGCAGACGGCCAGATGGCGTTCGAGCATCGATGCTCCCGTCCGTGCGGCGCGGCCGGTGACGTCGACCCCGCCCGCCGACCAGGCGTCCCCGTCCGGAGGAAGGTCGTCGGCGGGGCAGGCGCGGGCGGGGGAGCGTCGGTGCCGCCCGGCGATCCAGGAGAGGACGGCGTGTCCGCGTCGGGCGGCGGCGCCCTCGGGCCCATCGCCGCCCGCCCCGGAGGGTAGCCCGAGCGCGTGGAAGTGGGCCTTGGCCGGGCACTCCCGGTGGTACGACCCCGCCGTCACCGACCAGGTGCGGCGCGGGCGCGACCGGTCCCGCACGCCCAACAGGCCGGGAGCGCGCGGCAGCCGCCCGCAGCGGTCCCGGCTCCGGCACGGACGGCAGTCGGCTCCCGGCACCCGCCCGCCCGAGGCCAACACCGCCCGCAGCGGTTCCCGGCCGAAGGCGGCGTACCGTTCCTCGGCCTCGGTGACCGTTCCCTCGAAGAGCGTGGCCTCGCTCCCGTCCAGACACGACACCTGGACCACACGGACACGCGCGGGCGCCTCCTCCGGGAGGCGGCGCGGGCGCGTCGCGTACGGCGCGCCGCCGACGTACCGCCAGGGGCGGGCCTCGAATGCCGCGCGGTCGACGTGCGCCCCTGTGGCCACCACGAAGGCGGTGACCGCCACCTCCTCCGGCCCGGGTGGCCGTGTGGGTCCGGGAACGGGCACGCGCAGTTCCCGGGTGATCCGAGGGCCGTCGCGCAGCAGGTACCGGCGCCCCCATACGCACACCTCGTAGGGTCGGGCACGCCCCGAGCCGGTCTCCGGGAGGTACTGGAGGATCCACGGGTCCGCGACGGGGACGCGGTCCAGCCCGTCGGCGCGCTCCCCGGAGCCGGCGGCCAGGGCGCCGAGGTAGGTACGGGCCGCATGCCGGGTCCAGGCCAGGAGTCCCTCGTGCGGGGGCGCGACCGGTTCCCCCATGATCCGGACAGCGCGTCCGCCGCGCGTGGGCAGGTGCGCACACGCGTCCTCGACGGACCGTCCGCGGTGCTCGACCAGATCCAGCACGGCCGTCAGGGGGCTCAGCGCGGATCGCGCGAGGTAGGGGTGTTTGCCGGGAGCGGCCGCGCCGAAGGCGTGCTCGGTCCTGGTGCGCAGGTGGGTGGGGCAGTGGCGGGCCGTGGGGCTCACGACACCGCCGTGGACGCGGATGACGGGTGCGAGATCGGCGGTGCCGTTCGTCCAGGGGGCCATGTCTCCTCCTGGTCGCGAGTGTGGCACGTTTCGACGATGTTTGACGCAGGGCTGTGGACAACGTCGGATCGGGTGCGTTTCACGCTGGTAAGAAAGGTGTCATTGTTCGCATTTCGCTCAAACACATCGAGGCATCCCCCATGTCACGTCTCTCCCATACGGCTCTGTGCGTCACTCTGGCCGCCGCGCTGACCCTCACCGCCTGCGCACCCGTCGAACAGCTGCTCGAGGACCTCGCCGACGACGCGCTCGAACAGAACGGGATCGTCATCCTCGACGAGGTCGACCGCGACGATCCCTTCGGCGGCACCGAGGCGGAGGGCTACGCCGAGGGGTTCGACGTCCCAGGGGAGATCGACGCCGTCGGGCCCTACCCGCAGGCGCGGGTCCGTGAGGCCTACGAGCTCACCCGGGAGCTCATGGAGGCCGTCTACCTCAATCAGGACGCCGTCTTCGACGAGGACAACAGCGAGTTCACGGCCCTTCTCACCCCCCAGTCCCTGGACTGGTACCTGGAGAACCACGGGCACGAGGACCCGGAGATCGACACCCGGTACATCCCCTTCAACCTCACCCCCGGCACGGCCGAACCGATCGGCGACGTGGTCAAGGTGGACGGCCGGATGTGGGCCGAGGAGGCGAGCGACCCGAACGGGCTGGACTACCTGGCGGTCCGCACCGAGTACACGATCGTCCACCCGGTCGCCCGCCCCGGCGACCCCGCGTCGGTCCGCCTGGTCACCTCGCACCTCGGCGAGGTGTCCTTCTACGACATGGGCGACGGCACCTGGGAGCTCTGGCCCTACTGGACGCGCTCGGTGGGTCCGGCGCACTGCCTGGACCAGCACACCTGGACCCCCGCCTACCCCGACGAGCTGCCCAGGGGCGATCGTCCCGAGGGCCGACCCGAGGACCCCTACGACCTGGACAACGCCCGTGAGGACGCCGCCGACCCGGACGGCGGGGAGTGCGGGGCCATCAAGGGAACCTGACGGACCCCTCCGCGGGGCCGGTCCGGGCCTTTCCGTCCCCACACGCGCCCCAAGAACCCCCGACCCGCAGCCTCGGGAGCCGCGCGGCCGGGGGTTCTTCCTGTTGAATGACGTGCATGATCGTGCGTCGAGTACTGCCTGAAGAGATGACCGCCGTCAGCGACCTGCGCGTGACCGCCTACCTCGCCGACGGACTGCTGGAGGCCAGCCCCGCGTACGCCGAGACGCTCCGGCTGCTGGGGGCGGACGGAACGGGGGAGGTTCTGGTGGCCGTGGACGGGGAGAGGCTGCTGGGGACGATCATGTACGAACCGTGGTCGCCCGACAGCGAGGTCGCCCGGAGCGCCGACGAGGCCGAGATCCGGGCGTTCGCCGTGGCGCCCCAGGCACGGGGGCTCGGCGTGGGCCGCGCCCTGGTCAACGCGCTCGTGGAGCGAGCCCGCCAGGAGGGCGTGGTCCGGATCGTGTTGTCCTTGCCCCCCCTGCCGCAGATGCGCGCGGCCCAGTTCGTCTACCGCGCCCGTGGCTTCACACGGGTGCCGGAACGCGACTGGACACCCGTGCCCGGGGTCGACCTACAGGTCTACGCGTTGGCGCTGAAGAGCTGAACACCTCGCACCGCGACCGTCCCCGTCCGCGGGCCCCCGGGGTGGAGGGGCCCGCGGACGTTCAACAGCTGACCGGCCGCACCCGGCGGGCGGCCTCGGCCAGCGGTTCGCCCAGGGCGCCGTCG
>NZ_ANBC01000508.1 GCF_000341125.1 Nocardiopsis lucentensis DSM 44048
GCGCACCCGGCGTACCGCTCCCGGTCCCGGTCCGGCAACGGCCGACCGGATTCGACCAGGATCGCGTAGCTGTCCAGGACGGCCCACACCACCTGGTGCGACGTGGGCGGTTCGGTATGCGTGCCGCGTAGCCGCCGCGCCCACCCGCCGAGGACGGGGTGGTGGACGTACATGCGCAGCACCGGAGTGAGATCGGCGCGCAGGTCGGCCAGGGTGGCGACGACCAGGTTCCTGCGGTGCCAGGCGCGCGGTTCCGCGGAGGCCTCCAGCAGCTCCCGGGCCACGGTGTGGGCGTCGCGGGTGGACGTCCACCGTGCCATCAGGCCCTCGGCGTCGACCGGACGCCCCTTCTCCAGGACCGTGAGGACGTGTTCGGCCTCCATGCGTTCCAACGAGGGAGCGAGCTGGACGTCGGCACCCGAGTGGCGCAGTTGCCGCACCGCGAAGTGGTCCCCCAACGGGGTGACGCGAAAGCCGTTCCCACCGACCCGTTCGACCGCGCCCAGGCCGACCAGCGTCTCCAGGACCGAGCGGACGTGGTCGGCGGGTCCGTCCGGGCACCGGCCGAGCGCGACCCCGGGCCCGTACACCTCGACCAGTTGCTCCGGGGTGCGGGGGCGTCCGCAGACGAACAGGTCGGTGAGCAGGAGGAAGGCCGTCATACCGCGTGATCCGGTCATCACCAGCAAGGCATCCGCCCAGGCGTCGGCCGCCGTCCCCGGGTCGCCCTCCGCCCAGGCGCGGGCCGCGCGCCCGGGCAGGATCCGGGTGTAGGTCGAGCGCAGGAGCCCCGCCTCCCGGGCCACCCGCAGGATTCGGTGCACCTCGTCCGGGGCGACCCCGAGGGAGCCGGCGGCGGCGTCGGTGTCCTCGCGGGTCAGCGCGTCATGCGGCAGGGCGCGGTCCAGCGGCCGCCCCTCGCCCACCCACGCGGTGAGCCGCGCGGCCTCGGTCAGGGGAGGGCACGACCGCGCCGCGGCTCCCAGCTCCTCCGGTGCCGCGGGCACGATCGGGGGCAGCGGGTCCGGGGCGCCGTCCCCACCGACACCCAGACGGTCCAGGAGCGGCAGGACGGCCTCGTCGGCGGGGTCGGCGGCCGCGGGCTCCGAGGGGGGACCGCCGGGGGTCAGGGCGACCGCCGCTATGGCCGCGCGCAGTCTGCGCGGGCTCTCGCCGGAGAGCAGCCCGCCCCGGTCGACGAGGTGGTCGCACCAGGTCAGCCATGTGTCCCGGAGCGTGTCCGGCACGCGCTCCCAGTCGCGGACGGTGCGGGCGATCTCGTGGACGTCGGTGGTGGTCCAGTCCCCGGGGGCGGGGGCCCCGACGTCCCGGTGGGTCATCAGGAGGAACAGGAGGGCGTCGACGTCCACGACGACCGGGGGGCCGAGCCCCCGGGCCCAGTCCAGACACTCGTCGACGGCGGACAGGATGCGTTCAGTCATGGCGGACTCACCGAGAGTGGATCTCCGAAGCAGCATCAGGCTAACCCCGTCGACCGCTCGCGCGCCGGGGAACGCCGGAAATCGGGACCTTGGTCCATGTCCGGCTCCGATCGGCGCCGGAGCCGGGGACGTCGCCGACGCCGGTCGACCGCGCCTTTGCGCCGGACGTTCGCTCCGGGGTGTTTCCTGGTCGCGTCGGGCGTGCGGTGAAAGGCGATGGTAAAAGCGTGGGTCACCGCACCGAATTTCCGGTGTGAACCATGTCTAATCCGGCGCTACCGCAAGAAAAGGGGTTTAATCTTTTTCGTGGTGACCGAAACCGGCCAATGTCCCTCTGGTATGGCGTCGGGCGGCCGCGGCCGGGGAAGGAATCCAGAGGCGGGCGCGCTCGCCGCTTCGGCCCCGTGGACGGGTTGGGGGCGGGCTGTGCGGGTGGCTCCGCCCGGAGGGAGAGTGAGTGAGGTTTGCTCACCCGCCAAGAGAGTACATATCACCCAAACGCGATACTCGCGGATATTTCACGTGTGCTCTCGCCCCAGGAGGACACCAGCGTGGCACGGAGCGCCGACAACAGAGGAACACGGGTCCGTGAACGGCCACGGATCCACGGAGAATGGCCCGAGACCCTGGACGTCGAGGACCTGCTCGCCCGGGGATGGCGCCCGACCCCCTTGCGCGAGTTCGTCCTCAAGGTGCACAGCAGGTGCAACCTCGCCTGCGACTACTGCTACATGTACGAGATGGCCGACCAGGGGTGGCGCGACCAACCCCGCCGCATGGCCAGGCCCGTCGTCGAGCGGGTCGCCGAGCGGATCGCCGAGCACGCCCGAGCCCACGGCCGCGGCCGGGTCGACGTCATCCTGCACGGCGGCGAACCGCTCCTCGTCGGACTCGACCACCTGCGCCACACCGTCCAGGCCCTGCGCAAGGCCAACGAACCCGACGTCCACGTCGACCTGCGCCTGCAGACCAACGGTGTCCTGTTGGACACCCACTTCCTCGACCTGTTCGACGAACTCGGCGTGCGCGTCGGCGTCAGCGTCGACGGGACGGAGGAGGACCACGACCGACACCGCCGCCGCGCCAACGGACACGGCACCCACGCCGAGGTCCGTGCCGGGCTGGAGCTGCTCGGCTCCCCGCGTTACCGCCACCTGATGAGCGGACTCCTCGCCACCGTCGACCTGGAGTCCGACCCCGTGGCCACCTACGAGGCGCTCCTGGAGTTCGACCCGCCCACCGTCGACCTGCTCCTCCCGCACGGCAACTGGGACACCCCGCCACGGGGCTGGACCCCGGACGGCGCCGCCTACGGCTCCCGGCTCCCCNGGCTCGTCGCCGTCTTCGACCGCTGGTACCACGCGCCCGAGCGCGAGACCAACATCCGCCTGTTCAACGAGATCATCCGCCTGGTCCTGGGCCGCCCCTCGCGCACCGAGAGCGTCGGCCTGTCCCCCGCGGCGCTCGTGGTCGTGGAGACCGACGGTTCCATCGAACAGGTCGACAGCCTCAGATCCGCCTACGACGGCGCGGCCGCCACCCCACTGCACACCCTCACCCACACCTTCGACGAGACCCTGTACCTGCCCTCCGTCGCCGCGCGCCAGATCGGAGTCCGGGCCCTGAGCGCCACCTGCGCGGCCTGCCCCCTGGCCCGCGTGTGCGGCGGCGGACTGTACCCGCACCGGTACCGGAGCGGATCCGGGTTCCGCAACCCCTCGGTGTACTGCCGGGATCTGTACCGGCTCATCTCGCACGTCCGGGCGACCGTGGCCGCGGATGTCGCACGCCTGCGGGAAGGACGCTGAATGGCCCCCGAAGGCCCGCTCCCGGACACCGTGTTCGACGCGCTCGCCCGGGGCGCGGGGGGCCACGCGGCCACCGGTCCCCTGCGCCGGACCCAGTACGCCAAACACCTGCTCCTGGTCCGCCGGGTCCTGGACGCCGCCCTCGCCCGGCCGCACCCTGGCGCGGCACGAGCCCGAGAGGCCTACGACCTGCTCGCCGCAGCGCAGGAGGCCGCCCCGGACGCGGTCGCCGCGGTCCTGCGCCACCCGTCGGTCGGGGTGTGGGCGCGCCGCACCGCCCTGGCGCTGGACGGCCACCGCGACGAGGAGCCCCGGCTGGGCGCGATGTCGGCGCTCGCGGCGGC